>NZ_FOUU01000006.1 GCF_900114975.1 Thermodesulforhabdus norvegica | reverse complement strand
GGTGCGGTGTCGCTCAAAAGCCTGGAAGCCGCCCTTTTGAACCGCGTCCCTCCCGGAACGGAAGAACTTAACCGCAAGGCCCTTGAACTGGGTATCCATCTTGCGAAAGGCTACCTTCATGGAGAGGGTAACGAAAAATGAAAATTCTTGTTACCAATGATGACGGCATATATGCAAAAGGTATAGAGGTGTTATGTGAGATTCTCAAAGAAGATCACGAGGTTCACGTGGTTGCTCCGGAAACCGAACAGAGTGCCGTGGGACATGCAATTACCTTTCTCGATCCCCTGAGAGTCCGTCCCATCAAAAGGAACGGCGTTTTTTTCGGGTACGCCGTAAATGGGACGCCGGCAGACTGCGTGAAGCTTGCTGTAAGAGAGCTCATGGCAGAGCCACCGGATATGGTTATATCGGGCATAAATATGGGAGCAAATGTGGGAGAAAATGTGATATATTCGGGCACAGTCTCGGCTGCCACGGAAGCTGCCATGCTGGGGTTTCCTTCTATGGCCGTTTCAATTGATGCTTATCCGGCAACGGACTACAGTGCCGCCAGGCAGTATCTGCCCCTGATTGTGGAAAAACTCAAAACCCGGCCCTTGCCCCCAGGAATTTCACTGAACGTAAACATTCCCCACCTTCCTGCATCAGAAGTTAGGGGAATCAGGATAACCCGTCAGGGACATCTTCGCTATAAGGAGCGCTACGATCGAAGGGTTGATCCGAGAAACCGGGTGTATTACTGGCTGTGTAGCCAGACCATTGAGCATGACGGGGATCCCAACTCGGATTCTCGAGCTCTTGCCGAGGGGTATATTACCATCACGCCTATTCACTACGACCTGACCCACTATCAAACCTATGAAATGTTGAAAAAACAGGATTGGGAAACCACCTTTGAGGTTGCTCATGGACGGAAAATGTCGGTTTCATCCCGATAGACCGGCTTATGTCGTTTGCGAGAAGTTTAAATACGGTTATTGCTCCGAATGCCTCCAAAATTGCAATGCCTGTACGGATCCAAAGCTTTACTGCAGGCATCGTACTTACTGCATAATATGGGAACAATGTAGAAAAAAGGTGGCTTCTTCGCGTAAATGAATTAGAAGCTTTCACGCTTCTTATGGGGCATAAGCTCGGAGTACTCCTCCTGCCGCCTTTTTAACAGGAAAGTTTTCTTTGAGTGGATTCAGCGTTGCGTTGTGATTTTTGTCGTACTTGGTCAATAATGGTTTCGCTTTTTACTTTTTTGCCCGTTATCTCTTTTTGCCGTTGTTCCACTTTTTATCCGGAGCTTTTGCCCGTTCTTTCTTCGGATAGAGCTCGAATCTGAAATCTTTATGCGAGGCTACCCCTTTTTGAGTTTCTATTTACGCCTGAGTTCAGGCGTTCAAATGCTTCTTACTAAGAGAATAGAATTGAGGCAATTTTGCCCTTAAGCTGAAGCGTATCAGCGAGGCCGTACAATAATGGGTTTGTCTCCCACGATTTTTTCCAGTTTTTGTTCTTCTTTTTGAACTTCAGCATAGGATCCCTCAAAGGGAATTCTTACCAGATATAGCTGTCCCAAACGAGTATGATGAACCTTGTGAATTACCACCGGGTATCCCATCTTCTGAAGCCGGGACTTGAGAGCCGAAGCGTTGGCTTCCTGGCTAAAAGCTCCGACCTGTATAAAGTAGTCAGGGTTGGAGATTACCGGTTTTTTATCGGATTTTGGGGAGGTCTCATTCTCAGAAGATGAGCTCGTTGCCTTAGGCTCAGGCCGGGCGTTAGCAGATTTTTCTCCGCTGGCACGATATCCGCTTTCTCTTTCCTTAAGCATTTGATAAAGATCGTGAGTGTCCCCGGATTGGGTATTACTCAGTTCCGGTGATTGTATCTTTGCCAGGACGCCCATATCCTTAAGCCCTTCTTCAGAAACGGCTTTTTTCGCTTCTTCTTCACGGGCTTCTCTCTGCTGCTCTGCTCTGGCCGCCATTTCATAAGGGTTGACCTGCGCCGATGGTTGTCCCTGATACTGCTGAGGGATCTTTCCGCCAACTTCCGGCTGTGTTTCCAGGGGCTTGATAGAAATTGCCTCCTTTGTGGGTGCTTCTTGAGCCTCCTCGCCCGATTCCTCGATTGCTCTCGGTACCTGCTTAACAATCCCCTGAAGCCTGGGGATTTTTCCCGTTGTCAGTACTCTGCCGTTTTCCGATTGCCTATCCTGCTTGTGACTTCTGAAGGGATACTGCGTCCAGAGTATGGGAATCATCAGGAGTATCAACATCATTGCGGCAATTATCCAGAAAAGCCCTTTATGTTCGCCTGTACGATTTTCCGACCTTCTTCTTATGTAAATTTTTCTGGTCATCCGATAATCCTGCAACGCTTTCTTAACTGTTGCTTAAAGCTTTTTTATACGCCTTCTCAAATCCATTAAAAGATCTGGATATAACTTCATCGTCAACGCAAAAAGCTATGCGAAAGTAGCCGGGTTTTCCAAAGCCCGAACCGGGAACAACGAGAATGAGTTCCTCCTGCAACATCCTTACAAACTCCACATCGTCTGGAACAGGAGATTTCGGAAAAAGATAAAAAGCTCCCTTCGGGACAATGAATTCATATCCTATTTCTTTCATGGCGGCAACGAGCATGTCCCTCTTTTTCTGATAAGTCATCGGATCCACGGTTATACCCTGCAGTCTTGCAACGAGCCTCTGCATAAAAGCCGGGGCATTTACAAAGCCGAGAATACGGTTGGCGAGCACAAGCGCCCCCAGCAGACTGTCCTTTTTCTCCATTTCGGGATGCACAGCCAGGTAGCCGATTCTTTCGCCTGCCAGACATAGATCCTTGGAGTATGATGTGGCGATAATGCTTCGGGAGTAGAATTTAAGCACGGAAGGAACCTCGATTCCGTCAAAGGCTATGTTACGATAAGGCTCGTCGGAAACTATATAGATGGGGCGGTTCAGGTCTGTGGATCTTTTCGAAAGGATTTCGGAAATGTCTCTCAAAAGGGCCTCACCGTATACCTGACCGGTTGGATTGTTCGGAGAATTCAGTATAAGAACCTTGGTCTTGGGTGAAATGGCATTCTCCAGGGCATCCAGATCCGGAAGAAAATCGTCAGTCGTGGGAATCGGTTTAAGAATCCCACCGTGGTTGTCGGCGTAAAACCCGTATTCTACGAAGTAAGGTGCAGGAACGAGTACCTCGTCTCCGGGGTCAAGCAGAGCCTTCAGTATCACGTTCATTGCCCCTGCCGCTCCACAGGTCATTACTATGTCTTCTGCGGTAAAAGAGACGCCGTGCACCGGGGATATGTATTCGGCAATGGCCTCCCGTACTTCGGGCAGACCCGCATTGGGCATGTAGCCGTGGGATGCGCCCGTGCTTGACTTTGCGAGGTTTACCAGTTCCTGATGGACGACTTCTGGCGGATATACGTTCGGGTTCCCCAAACTGAAGTCGCAGACTCTATCGCTTCCGTAAATTGCCCTGAGCCTGGCACCTTCTTCAAACATCTTCCTTATCCAGCTACTTTGCTCCATAAACTTTAGCATCTTTGCCGCCGCTCCCATAGCCACCTCCGCTAATGTGCTAAAAACAAACAGCCTCCCTGGTAGATTAAAGTTGCAACAATAAATGCCACAGCCGTATTGAAAAGGACAGAGAAAATCGCCCACTTTATACTTCCCGTTTCTTTCGCAATGCATGCAACGGTTGCAAGACAGGGCGAGTACAGCATTACGAAGAGGAGAAAGGCCCATGCTTTGACCATTGTCCATGACGGATCGTTCCGGAGCCTTGTGCTAAGGCCTCCGCCGTTTTCCGAATCCGTGATCGAATAAGCCGTTCCCATTGTCGATACTATGACTTCTTTGGCAGCAAAGCCTCCCAGAAGTGCAATATTGGTCTTCCAATCGAATCCACAGAGTTTGGTGATCGATGTCAGCGAACGACCTATACGGCTTGCAAAGGAGTTGTAGAATATTGCTCGATTTTCCTCTTCTTTCAACTCTATAAGCTCATCTACCGTGGATTTGTATTCCTCCGGAACGTTCTTTCTTTCCAGATTGCCCCTGTTGAGCTCGGTTCGAAGGTCTTCCGGAAGCTTTTGCAGGAGAGTTGCCCGTCTCTCGTTAATTGCAGCCTTTTCTTCATCGGGGAGGCCCGGGAAGGTCATGAGAGCCCACAGCAGTATGGATATGGCTAAAATAATGGTACCGGCTTTTCTGATGTACTGCCAGGTTCTTTCCCATGTGTGTATCATCAGGCCCTTGAAGGTCGGCAATCGGTAGGTCGGCAGTTCGAGAAGAAAAGGAGTGGGTGGACCTTTGAGAATTGTGGATCTTAGCACCCATGCCATCACGAGGGCAATCAACCAGGCCAGGAGGGTCAGGAAGAGCATGACCTGTGCATGATGGCCGGGAAAGAAGGCCGCTATTATGACGGCATAAACAGGCAATTTAGCCCCGCAGTTCATAAAAGGGGTTGTTAGGATTGTGGCCATTCTTTCTCTTGAACTTCTCAACGTTCTTGTGGCCATAACACCGGGTACGGCGCATCCTCCCGCTATGCCTCCTCCGACGATGAAGGCCATAACAGAGTTGCCGTGAAGACCGAAGGTGCGGAATATTCTGTCTAACATGTAGGCAACCCGGGCCAGGTAACCCGTGTCTTCAAGAAAGGCAATACAGAGAAACATCAGTAAGATTATGGGGATGAAGCCCAACACGGCGCCCACTCCTCCAACGACCCCGTCCACGATTAGGGACTGCAGGGGTCCCGGGGGCAGGTGCTTTTCGAGAAAAGCGGCAAAAAGCTCAAAAGCGGCTTCGAGCCAGATGACCGGTTTTTCACTATAAGTGAAGGTTATTGTATAGGTAGCATAAAGAACCCCGATCATGATAAGGGGGCCGAAAAAACGGTTCGTCACCACACGGTCGATTTTGTCCGTTAACTCCCGAACGTCCGTTGATACTGGGTAGCGAACAACATCTTTCTTCAAAAGGGCGCTTATGTAGCCGTATCTATGGTCGGCAATGATCGCTTCAGGATAGGTGTCCAGTGTCTTCATAAGGTGATCTGTCAGGTCTCCGGCAATTTTCTTTAGCTCTTCAGAAACGGTTTTGTCATATAGATCACCTTTTTTGATTATCTGCTCGTCTTCTTCCAGATACTTCAGGGCAACCCATCTGGGAGGGTAGAGGCCGGTGAGAAAGCCCTTCTCCATGATGATTTTTTCCATTTTGTCGAGTGTGGGATCTATATCAGGGCCGTAGGAGAGCAGGTCGCCCGAGAGGCATCTCCCGGATTGAGTATTGCAAAAGTGGGTTATCGTCTTAAGAAGATCTTCTTTTCCCCTTCCTGTCCGGGCCACCATGGGGACTACCGGAATGCCGAGCCTCTGAGACAGCTTATCCACGTCGATCTGAATACCGTGCTTTTCTGCAAGATCCATCATGTTCAAGGCGAGGACAACGGGCATGCCCAGTTCCAGGAGTTGAACCGTCAGGTAGAGATGCCTTTCGAGGTTAACGGCGTCGACGATATTGACGACGCAGTGCGGCTTTTCGTCCACCAGAAAGTTTCTTGCCACAATCTCCTCCAGGGAGTAGGCCGTGAGCGAGTAAATTCCAGGGAGGTCGACGATGCGAAGTCTGATGCCGTCGTATTCCGTAATGCCTTCTTTCTTTTCCACGGTAACCCCTGGATAATTGCTCACGTGCTGTCTTGACCCGGTAAGTTCGTTGAAAAGTGTGGATTTTCCGCAATTGGGATTACCCGCCAGAGCAATAAGAAACTCCCTGTTTTTCATGTCAGCACCCCCGTCGGCAAGCTAATCAACCTCCACGTCGATGTAGTCGGCTTCGTTGTTTCTGAGGGTGAGCGTGAAGTTTCTGACTTTAATTGCTACGGGATCTCTGAGAGGAGCCCGCCCTTGAATCTCAATAACCGTTCCTGGAGTAAGTCCCATGTCCCGTATCCGCCTTCCCAGCTCCCCTGTGGCCCTGATCCGTCGTATCACACCCTTCTGGTGTTCTTTCATCTGCCTCATGGGAATGATCATTCGATCCTCCTCAAATTTAGGGATTCCTAACCGTGACCGTCATTAACTAAAATGATCCTTCCCTTAGGTCAAGATAAAGTTTCCACAGCTCCCACACGGCCGATTTGCAGCTCCCTGCAAGCCCGTGACAATCACCTTATTGTGTCTTGTATTTTGAAAGTAATGATGCTAAATAAGCCGAACCAGTTATAAGTTTCGGGAAATAAAAGAAAAATATGGTTGGAGGACTGAACCATGTATAAGATTCTTGTAAGCGATCCCCTCGCCGAGGCGGGGATAGAGAAGTTGATGTCTGTTCCGGAATTTGAGGTCGAAGTCAACACCAGCCTGACCCATGAAGAACTCCGCGAAGTCGTCAAGGAATGTGACGCCCTTGTTATAAGGAGCAGTACGAAGGTCACCAGAGATGTGATAGAGGCAGGGGACAGGCTTAAGGTTATAGCTAGAGCCGGAATAGGCCTTGATAATGTGGATATAGATGCGGCAACCCGTAAGGGTATAGTCGTTATGAACACGCCCGAGGGCAACGTTATCACCACTGCCGAACACACTATAGCTCTTCTTCTTGCGGTTAGCCGGAATATACCTCAGGCCGATGCTTCTCTCAAAGCGGGTAAATGGGAAAAGAAAAAGTTCAGGGGAAAGGAGGTCTTCAACAAGGTTCTTGGTATCATCGGAGTGGGTCGAATTGGTCGTGTAGTAGCCGACCGTGCCAAGGGCCTTAAGATGCAGGTAATAGCCTACGACCCTTACATCAGTTCGGATGTTGTGGAAAGACTCGGTATTGAAGCCGTAAGCCTGGACGAGCTCCTTGCGAGGTCGGATTATATCACCGTCCATACGCCCCTTACTCAGGAAACCCGAAATTTACTGAACAAAGATGCATTCAAGAAAATGAAAAAAGGCGTCTTCATAATAAATTGCGCCCGTGGAGGAATAGTGAACGAGGAGGATCTTGCAGAGGCAATAAAGGAAGGTATTGTAGCCGGTGCTGCCATTGACGTTTTCACCGTGGAACCTCCGCCTCCTGACCATCCTTTGCTCAATCTTGAAAAGGTCGTTCTAACGCCTCACCTGGGGGCCTCCACCGATGAGGCTCAGGAGAATGTTGCCATTGCGGTAGCGGATCAGGTTATCGACTACCTTTTGAAGGGAACCATAAGGAATGCAATTAATGCGCCGACCATAGACGGAGAGGTGCTCGCCAATCTCAGACCTTATCTCACTTTATCTGAAAAGCTGGGGTGTCTGGTGTCTCAGATTACCCGTGGAGCCCCCGTGGAAATCGGGATCGAGTACGTCGGTGACGTAACGGACCTGGACAGGCAACCTCTTACAATTTCTATTGTAAAAGGGCTTCTCAGTACCTATATGGGTGACGAGGTCAACTTCGTTAACGCCGTGGCTCTTGCAAGGGAAAGAAACATTAGCATAAGGGAGACGACACGCGGAGAGGCGGAAGATTTTACCAACCTTGTAATAGTAAGGCTCAAAACTTCGGAAGATGAAAACATTGTGGCCGGAACGATTTTCGGCAAACGTGATGCGCGCCTTGTGCGTATCAACGACTTCCGCCTTGAGGCGGAAATGGAAGGAAATCTTCTGCTCATCTACAACATAGACACCCCCGGCACCATCGGAGCAATAGGAACCTGCCTGGGTAATCATAACATCAACATATCAATGATGGACGTGGGTCAGGTTCTTGAAAAAGGCCAGAACATCATCCTTTTGAGAACCGATACGCCTGTGCCCGATCATGTTATAAAGGAGTTGTTGAGCCTGAAAAATGTCGAATATGTTCAGCGACTTTATCTTTAAGTGTCAGATCGGGAGGGACGTAATGGGCGAAAAAGAGGAAAAAGGCTTTGTTTTTCGGGATCGCAGAAAGATTCGTCTTGACGAGTTGAATTCCGAAAGTGGTGGCGGAGAAAAAGTCGAGGAGCTCTCAAAGGAAGAAGAAGCCAGGGCCAGGAAGGAATACGACGATGCATCAAAACAGCAACGGGCTTCGGAAGAAACGCAACTTCCCAAGGTGACCTTCTCGACTTTCATATTTTCGCTGGCCTCTTCTGCTCTTGTGCATCTGGGAGAAGTTCCCGATCCGGTTTCCAAGAAAAAGGAAGTTAACATATCCATGGCCAGGCACATTATTGATACGCTTGCAATGATTGAAGAAAAAACAAAGGGCAATCTGGATCGTGATGAGGAACAGCTTTTAAAAACCCTTCTTTACGATCTCAGAATCAAGTTCGTGCAGAAGTGTTCGTAAATCCGAGGTGCCGATGCTTGAGGTGGTAACCCGAATTCCTGCCAAGGTTAACCTTGCCCTTAAGGTCATCGGAAAGCGTTCCGATGGGTACCATGATATCTGGAGTATTATGGTACCCATATCGGTTTTCGATGAAGTTCGTTTGATCCTTGATGACGGTACCAGCGGCGTCTCCGTTGAGTGCAACCTTGAGGGTGTTCCCCCGGGAGAGAATAATCTTGCCGTAAAGGCTTTCAAAGCCTATAAGAATGCTGCCAAATGGCCCGATGAAAATAAGGGAGTGAGAATAAAGCTGGAGAAAGAAATACCGGTTGGGGCCGGTCTTGGAGGAGGAAGTGCCAATGCGGCCGCTGTGATTCTGTTGCTTGACAGGCTAAACCCTCGACCTCTGGGAGATGAACTGCTCAGGTCAACGGCAGCATCCGTTGGCGCCGATGTACCTTTTTTTCTTCAGGGGCAACCCTGCATAGCCGAAGGCATTGGAGATCGTCTGACGCCTTTATCAAAAATCGAACCCTATTCACTGGTTTTAATTAAGCCGCCTTTTACCGTTTCTACCGCCTGGGCTTACGGAAGTTTGGAATTGACAGAGACGGACGATTTCTTTATGAAAAAAAAGGTTAAAGAAAAAGGCCTGAATGTACCTGAAGCACTGGTTAACGATCTGGAGCGCGTAACGCTGGTGAGGTATCCGGTTCTTGCTGAAATAAAGGAATGGCTGAAGAAGAAGGGTGCAGAGGGGTCTTTGATGAGCGGGAGTGGGCCGACGGTATTCGGGCTTTTCCGGAATCATGAGGAAGCTCTTCGAGTTGCCGGGGAAGCAGGTCAGGTGTGGGGAAAGAATTACTGGATCCGGGCGGCTTCTATTATAAGTGAAGCATATAAAACCTGATAACCCATTGCTCGGTTGGGGTGTCGCCAAGCGGTAAGGCACGGGTCTTTGGAACCCGCATTCGGAGGTTCGAATCCTCCCACCCCAGCCATTATTTTTGTTTGAGGGGGCAATGAGGGAGGGAGAGTTCAGGATTTTCTCGGGTAACGCAAATCCGGCACTGGCCGAAGCGGTCTGTGGTGAGCTGGGGGTTGAGCTGGGCAGGGCTCTGGTGACGACTTTTGCCGATGGGGAGATTCGAGTTGAAATTGAGGAGAATGTGAGGGGACGAGATGTCTATGTCGTTCAGTCTCTTTGTTGCCCTGTTAATTCCTATGTAATAGAGCTTCTTCTGATGATTGATGCTTTGAAGAGGGCTTCGGCCGATCGTGTTACCGCCGTAATCCCCTATTATGCATACGGACGCAGGGACAAGAAGGACAAACCCAGAGTGCCCATAACGGGGCGGATGCTGGCAAACCTTCTGGAAGAGGCCGGGGTTGATCATGTGGTGGCCCTGGATTTTCACTCCGGCCAGACCATGGGTTTTTTTAAGGTTCCCGTTGATCACGTTACGGCTTTGAATGTTTTCGTTGAGCACGCAAGGAAGAATCTTCCCGAAGGAAGTATAGTTGTCGCCCCCGATGCCGCCGGAGTAAGGCGTGCCAGATCTTTTGCCACGGCGCTTAACCTGGAAATGGCCATAATGGACGAAAGGGATATGGGGGCACCCTGGGAGCCCCGCATAGTCGGAGATGTGCGGGATAAGTATGTCGTGCTTTTCGACGATATCGTGGATACGGGCCGCACGATAGAACGAGTTTCCGAAGCCGCTCATCGGGCCGGTGCGCTGTCGGTTATGGCTTACAGCGTCCATGGCATCTTCTCCGCTGGATGCGAGGAACGGTTGAGAAGATCTGCTTTAAAGTGTCTTGTGGTGACCGACAGTGTGGTGCCCTACACAAACCCGGATACGCTGGGAGTCCCGATAGAATATGTAAGTGTAGCAGGGGTACTTGCAAAGGCCATTAGAGCACTTCACTGTGGGGAAACTCTCGAAGCCGAGCTGTGTTTTATTTAACACGAGAAGGAGGAAGATCAAAAGATGGCATGGGAACTTGTTGCTGAAGAACGAAGGGTTTCCGGAAAAGGAGCCGCAAGAAAATTGAGAAGAATGGACAAAATTCCCGGTGTTGTTTACGGACCTGCAGTGGATAAGCCTCTTCCGGTTATCGTACCGGGAAACAAACTGAAAAAGCTTATTTATGAATTTGGAGAAGAGACCAAGGTTGTTGACCTGGTCATTAAGCAGGTTGACGGAGGAGAAAGGCGTGAGCAGGTAATAATCAAGGATATTCAGGTCCATCCTTACAGGCGTATGCTTTTGCATGCCGACTTTTATGCCCTTGCCGCCGATCAGGACGTTGATGTGGATGTTCCCGTAGAAATTGTGGGAGAAGCCAAAGGGGTTAAAAAAGGCGGTGTTCTTAACGTCGTTCTCCACAGTCTGTTGATCAGATGCTTGCCCAAAGACATACCCGAAAAAATAGAAGTCGATGTCAGCGAGCTGGATATTGGAGACGTAATTCACGTAGAAGATATAAAGGATAGGTTTTCTTTTAAGATCCTTAGTGCCATGGATGCTCCCATTGTTGCCGTAACCCCACCTGAGGGAGAGGAGGCTCCGGCGGAGGGAGAATCTGAAGAAGAGGGTGGTGAGGCTTCCGGCGAGTAATATATCAGCCCTCGGGAAGGACTCATGTGGCTTATCGTTGGGCTCGGGAATCCGGGCCCCGAGTATAGTTTCACGAGGCATAATGTCGGATTTCTGGTGGTCGATCTACTGGTGGATCGTCTGACCCTGAGGCAAGAGTTTAAGATGCCCTGGGGGATTGTGAAAAAATGCTTGTGCAAATGTGGAGAAATAGCTATTGTAAAACCCGTCACATATATGAACAGAAGTGGTATTGCCGTTAAAGAAGCCCTTCGATTGCTGGATGTGAATCCGCTGGATGAACTTGTGGTAGTTCACGATGACCTTGATCTTCCTTTGGGGCGTTTAAAGGTGGTCAGGAAGGGTAGTTCTGGGGGGCACAGAGGCGTGCAATCCGTTATAGACAGTCTGGGAACGAATGAATTCGGAAGGGTGAAGATAGGCATCGGACGCCCTCTGTACGGAGAAAGCGTTTACGAATATGTTTTAAGTCCCCCTTATGGGGAGGAAGAAAAGAAATTTTGCGAAATGATCGAAAAGGGGGTGGAAGCGTTAGAGGTTATAGTATCCAGAGGTTTTGATGAGGCCATGAACAGGTTTAACGGCAGGGTGTGGTAGGTAAGGAGTAAATTTTTTGTGCAGGCACGTTAATTTTTGCACAAGTATGAGAGGGAGGTGTGGCACATGGTTTTAAAGTATGTGGATCTTGCTGCAATTTTCGGGGCGGCAGGTTTGCTGCTCGCAGTCATGATTTTTGCCTGGATTAAGAAACAGCCGAATGGAACGGACAGGATGAAAGAACTGGAAGAAATGATCCATGAAGGAGCAATGGCTTTTCTGAAGACCGAATACACGATCCTGGCGGGATTTATCGCCATCGTGTGTGCTCTTCTCTTCTTCTTCATTAACAAGCAGACTGCCATTGCTTATGTTTCGGGTGCTCTCTGCTCGATCCTGGCCGGTTTTACCGGTATGAGTGCAGCTACCCGGGCTAACTCCCGTACTTCCTGGGCGGCCAATCAGTGGGGGCAGGCGAAGGCTCTTATTGTTTCTTACTTTGGCGGTGCCTGCATGGGGCTAGCCGTTGCCAGTTTGGGACTTCTTGGAGTTGGAATCTTCTTCTACCTGTGGGGTAAGGATCCGTCCACGGCAAATTACATTAACGGCTTTGCCATGGGAGCAAGCTCCATAGCCCTCTTCGCCCGTATGGGTGGTGGAATTTACACAAAGGCTGCCGATGTCGGGGCAGACCTTGTTGGTAAGGTGGAAGCCGGAATCCCTGAAGACGACCCCCGTAATCCAGGAGTTATCGCCGACAACGTCGGTGACAATGTGGGTGACATCGCCGGTATGGGTGCCGACATCTTCGAGTCCTATGTAGGGTCCATCATTGCTACCATCGCTATCGCCGCTACGATGTCTCAGGAAGTGCTCGGTGAAGGAGACCGCCTTGCATACATGGCTCTTCCTGTTCTTACCGTAATGGCCGGACTGCTGGCTTCTTTTGTGGGTGTTTTCAGCATTCGGGCCATGGCAAACATGGATCCCCAGAAAGCGCTGAGATACACAACCTTTGTTGCGGCCTTTATTTTCGTAGGTCTTGAATACTGGCTCGTAAAACAAACGGGTGTACGGTTTGGTGTATTCTGGTCGGTTGTGTCGGGTCTTTTGTGCGGTATAGCCATAGGGTTGCTTGCCGAGTACTACACATCGATGAGCCCCATCAGGAAGATTGCCGCTCAGTCCGAAACGGGGCCTGCCACGGTTATTATCGCCGGTCTTGCAGTAGGAATGGAAAGTGTTGCTCTCCCCGTGCTCGGCATCTGCGTTGCCACCTACGTTGCCTATATCACCGGTGGAATCTACGGAATTGGTATCTCCGCGGTTGGAATGCTGGCCACCGTTGGTGCCACGATGACCGTGGACGCTTATGGTCCTATTGCTGACAATGCCGGTGGTATTTCCGAGATGGCAGAGCTGGGTCCTGAAACGAGAGCGATTACGGACAGCCTCGATGCTCTCGGAAATACGACGGCGGCCATAGGTAAGGGGTTTGCTATTGGTGCTGCAGCACTGACGGCCGTTGCTCTGTTTGTGGCCTATACTCAGGCGGCTCAGCTTGAGGTGGTTAACATTACCGATCCTTACGTGATAATAGGTGCCTTCATCGGCGCCATTGTTCCTTTCCTTGTTGCGGCAATGACCATGACGGCAGTGGGCGACGCTGCCTTCGACATGGTTGAAGAAATTCGCCGTCAGTTCAGAGAGATTCCGGGACTTCTTGAAGGTAAGGCGAAACCCGATCCGGCTCGTTGCGTTGCCATAGCAACTCGCGGGGCTCTCAGAAGAATGCTTTTGCCCGGTCTTGTCGGCGTAACAACCCCGGTTCTTGTGGGCTTTATAATCGGCCGTCAGGCTCTGGGTGGAATGCTCCTCGGTGCAACTCTTTCGGGGGTTATGCTGGCTCTGTACATGGCTAATGCTGGTGGTGCATGGGACAATGCCAAAAAGTACATTGAAGCCGGGCACTTTGGCGGTAAGGGTTCGGACAATCATAAGGCGGCCGTTGTTGGCGACACGGTGGGCGATCCCTTCAAGGACACTTCCGGACCCAGCATGAACATCCTCATCAAGCTCATGTCGGTGATTTCACTGGTTATAGCACCGATACTTCTGTAAGAACTCTTTAGCCTCAGATAGCCGGAATTGAAGCCGGATCCCCTGTGGATCCGGCTTTCTTATTGAACAGGGTGCATGGAGTATCACTGTGCCGAAAAGGCGAGAGCCCGATTTTGACCGCTTTTCTCCGAAAACCTCATGTAAAGATATGCTCCAGTGCATTATGCAACTATCTTTTGTCTTCCCGCTTTGCCGTTTTTTCAAAATATTACCTTGCTTTGACCGTAAGTACTCCTACTCAGGTTTTCCATTTTTTGGGAGCGCCTGCCGAAAGTTCTGGGGTTTTTAAAGGCTTATTGTTCCACACAGTGTAACTACATAGTTCAACCTCTTTTTTTCACATGTACAGAAGTGATCTGTAAATGTAACTGCTATGGAAACAAAAGGAACCGAAACGATAATAGCAAGAAAACGGAGTAACACGAAATGTTACTGCTCCCGGTCCTGCCGTATAAAGATCTATCCCAATGCTACTACCGGAAAGACGGGGGATCGGGAAAAAGCGAGGTTGTGACCCGGCAGGCTCACCCGGGCACTGCAGAAGATGTGTTGAGGCTGATTGAAGAAACCCGAAGGCATCAGAAGCCCGGAAAGGTAAGCTCCAGGCAATTTCGCCTTCTCACGGCACTTTTTGAGGTGGCGGAAAGAATTGGGTTGAGGCATATTATAAACAGATCGGTTCCCGGGAAGGTCTGTGGGATCTCGGCGGGGGATTTTGTGCTCATAGCCGCCATACACTGCGTTGGAAATCATCACAGCAAGGCAGGAGCCGGGATGGTATAAGACGGTTTCCCTGGATAGATTATCAAGGCGAAAGAATTTTCCGGCAGGGCTTTCTGGAGGATCTTTGACGGGATAATAAGTGAACTGGGAATAAAGGAAGGAAAAATCAAAAGGGGCTATGAGCCCAATGAGAAGCTAGATACGGATTATGCAACCTTTCGGCTCATGTAATAGAGAATGCATCCCGGCATCTCAAAGATCGTTTATCCTGTATCCTGCTATCCCGCATACCACTGGACCGATTCAAAGATGGGAGTTCATGCCTTTGTGTGCGTCCTTGCCATGTTTCGTCAAAGGGCTTTATAAAATCAAGTGCATTCCGAGAAGTTCTTACCGGATGGGGCCATCCGTTTTTCACACCCTGGTTCTTTTGCCTTCCCCTGCCCGGACAACCGGACAGGGGAAAATTAAGCCTTTTTATTACTCAACGGTAATAAGATCTTTTATAGCTTCAAACTTCTTGTCACCGATACCCTTGACGTTTTTTAGCTCATCGATCGTTTTGAACGGCCCATGCTCCTGCCTGTACTGAATAATTCGCTCGGCCAGAGCAGGACCAATGCCCGGCAACTTTTCCAGGTCGGCCTTATCGGCAGTGTTGATGTTTATTTTGGCCGAAACCTGCTCGGATGCAGTTTGTTGGTTCGTAGGCTGATTCTGCGCCGCGCAGGGCATTACGGCGTAAAGAAGTAATGTAAAAGCCAGCAGCAGAATAATTGAGTACTTTTTCATAAGCACACCTCCTTGTATGGTTACAGTTAAATGACGGGTTGGATTTTTATAGCATGATAAAGATTAGGCTAAAAGTTATTTCAATATCGGGTGTTCTTTGCTCATGATGATTTATATCCGATTGTTTTTGACGGCAAGGAGAGCAATTGAACCACAGAGGATAAAGACGCTTTTGCCGTAAGCTCTGGTCTTTCTTCTCAATCCGGCAAGTTTATCTCTCAAAATCGAATACCTACCCTCATTCCTTTTGCTCTTTGCCTTACCCATGATTCCCTTCACGTGGCCGTTAAAGGGCAACCGATCACAGAGCTTGAAGTCATCTGTGTAATTAAATTCTGCTTCGAGAATTTTGTCATAAAACCGAAGAAAGGTTCTTTCAGTTTTCGAACATGCTTCAAAAAGAAATTTACCGTCACCCAGGCATGTCCACATCGACCTGCCGTTCCAAAATGCCTGCAAAGGTGACTCTGCTTCACCTTTGCCCTCTCGTTCTTTATGCACCCGTTGCTGCCACAGTGCGGGCATCTCATATCTTCTCGAAAACCCTGCGCCTGCCCATTGCTATCAAATCCCTGCCAATCAAAACCTCTGTTAGCCCCATAAGAAAACTTCCCGTGATCAACACCCAATTGCTCATGGTACAGAAAGCATCAGGAATAAAGAATAACCTTCTTTTTGCTTACGATGGGTGGCCCAATAATGATATCCTAGCAAGGAACTGCTTGCCGACCAACGGGAGGTGCCATGGAGCAGATCAAGATCGGTGTCAGCGCCTGTCTTCTCGGACGGGAAGTCCGGTACAACGGGGGCCATGCCCACGACAGGTACATCACGGATACGCTCGGGAAGTACTTCGACTTTGTGCCTGTGTGTCCCGAAACAGAAGCAGGGTTCGGCGTCCCGCGAGAGGCTATGCGCCTTGTGGGCGATCCCGAAAATCCAAGGCTCGTGACCGTAAACACCGGAAAGGACATGACCGATCGTTTGTTGGCCTGGGCCAGACGGCGTGTGCGGGAGCTGGAGCGGGAAAACCTCTGTGGCTTCATCTTCAAAGCCAACTCCCCGAGCAGCGGCATGGAACGGGTCAAGGTCTATTCAGCCAAGGGCATGCCCGTAAAGAAGGGTGTGGGACTCTTTGCGCGAACGTTTATGCTCCATTTTCCCCGCATACCTGTTGAAGAAGATGGGCGACTCCATGATCCCGAGCTCCGTGAAAACTTTATCGAACGCGTCTTCACGCTCGCAAGATGGCGTAAGGTTCTCGAAGACAATCCGACACCCCACAGGCTCGTGCAGTTCCACACCGAGCACAAGCTGCTCATCATGGCCCATAGCGAAAAAATATGCCTGGATATGGGAAAACTCGTCGCCCGCGTTCATGACCTCAACCTGAGCAGCGCCCTGGAACAATACGAGGACCTCCTCATGCGGGCGCTCAAGTTGAAGGCTACGGTCCGAAAGCACACCAATGTGCTCCAGCACATGATGGGCTACTTCAAAAAGGTCCTCACCGGGGACGAAAAGCGAGAGCTTCTCGAAGTTATCGAAGACTACCGCAAAGGCTACGTGCCCTTGATCGTACCCGTTACACTCATGAAGCATTACGTTCGGAAATACAACGAACCCTATCTGGCACGGCAGGTCTATCTCAACCCTCACCCGCTGGAGCTGAAGCTCCGGAACCATGCCTGAACCCCCTGGACCTGCGAACTGGGACTTGAGGGAGTGGGAACCCAATACATCCGTAACACGAAGGCCGACGAGGAGGGATCGGTCATGGTGAAAAATGATGAAAGAGTGCTCCTGACAGGGCCAACCGGTTTTATCGGTGGGCGGCTCCTTCGGGCGCTTGACGAGAAGGGCTATCGTGTCCGGTGTCTTGTGAGGTTGTCGGAGAAATTAACGATACGCGGCGAGCCTCTTCGCCGTGATCCCGAAGTCGTCTATGGCGATCTCCTGCGACCAGAAACGCTCTCGGCGGCACTCGAGGGCATCACCACCGCGTACTACCTTGTCCACTCCATGGGCGGAAGGACGATACGGGAAACAAAGGCCTTCGCCGAACGGGACCGGAAGGCTGCCTTACATTTTCTCAGCGCCGCAGAGGCGGCCGGCGTACGGCGCATTATCTACCTTGGGGGCCTGGGTGAAAGGAGCGATGAGCTCTCCAAACATCTGGCAAGTCGGAACGAAGTGGCCGATATTCTCCAGTCGGGTCGGGTGCAGACGACGGTCCTGAGAGCGGCTGTTATTATTGGTGCAGGAGGTGCCTCCTTTGAGATTATCCGGTATCTGGCCGAACGCCTCCCTGTCATGATCTGTCCGAAATGGATTCAGACTCGATCGCAGCCTATTGCCGTGCAGGACGTTATCGCCTACCTGATTGGATGTCTGGAAAACGAAGCCACGGCCGGGTTGAGACTCGATATCGGCGGGCCTGAGATCCTTTCTTATGCCGACCTTGTCCGCATATACTGCCGTGTGCGAAAACTAAAGAGACTGCTCATTCCCGTGCCGTTCCTTACACCTCGGCTCTCGGCCTATTGGATCAACCTCGTGACGCCTGTGCCTGCGGGCATCGTGTTTCCTCTGGTAGAAGGGCTCAAGAACGAGGCCGTCTGCAGGGACAATCGTATCCGCGACCTCGTTCCCATTTCGCTTACTCCAATGGAACAGGCCATTTGCCAGGCCCTCGCGGAAGAGAGTATGGGGCCAGGCAGGTTGCCATCCGTTCAGTCATGTTTTGTGTCCTGGAGGTCATGAAAAAGGAGATTCCGCCTTTGTGTCATGCGCGAACGGATCGACGGGGAAGCCAGAAAGACCCACAGGTCCCTGCGGAACGGCGAGTCCCGCGCGGTGGCGAAGGACTCACGGAAGAAGGGGGAGTCCGCATCATCAGGCTTCACCTCTTGTTTGCCAGCGCCTATCTGGTGATGCATCGAGGTAAGGCCCTTCTGGTCGATGCCGGACCACCAGGTTCTGAGAGGATACTCCTGGGAGCACTCCGGCGATACGGGGTCGGGCAAGATGCCTTGAAGCTCATCGTCGTTACGCATGCCCATTTTGACCACGCGGGAGGCCTGAGTCGGCTCCGTAATGTCTATCGGGCTCTCATTTGTGCTCATGTCGCGGAAAAGCCCTTTTTGCTTTCAGGAGAAACATGCCTTCCGCCGGGAACGAATCCATTGGGCACGGCGGCGTCAAAGCTGGCACGACCCTTCAAGGCCTTCTTTCGGTATGCCGCCATTGAACCAGACATCGTTCTCTCCGACGCAATGGAGCTCCAATCCTTCGGCTTTCCCGGTCGCGTGCTTCCGACGCCCGGCCACACAGCAGGCTCTCTCTCTGTGTTGCTTGATAACGGTGCGTGTTTTATCGGCGACGGTGCGGCGAACGTGCCATTTCCGGGGTGTTGCTCCGTTTTTCCGCCCTTTGCATGTGATATGAGCACATTGACCATGAGCTGGCGGCGCATCATAGAAGCGGGAGCGAACCATGTCTATCCAGGGCATGGCCGACCCTTTTCGATCGCCCGCATGCGGGAGGAACTCGAGAAACTGGTCGGAGGCTCGACGGGCGGGTTGCAGTCACGGTGATCCTCGGTGCGCCAACAGCCGGATGCTCCGGCCCGTTGGTGCACGATGCCAAGGACTGAGGAGCAGGTGCGTTTTTGATCCTTCGGCCCTGCGGTCTGAAAGCAGGTACCGTGGGATGGTCCGTGAGTGTCTCGAATGCCGAAGAACCCATGCAACCAATTTTGCCCAAAGGATGGAGGAATTCAATGCATGATGGAAAAGGCAGTCGGACCTCGGAAAGGGCAGCCGTTCTTCGGGCGCTCCACCAGGTGATCGACCGTCCCAGGGTGTTCGATGATCCGCTGGCGCTCAGGATCATTGGGGCTGAAAGGGCCCGAGAGATTCTCCAGGACCCCTCGGGGCCTGAACAAAACCCATGGTCACCTTACCTGAGGGCCTTCCTGGTCGCGCGGAGTCGATACGCCGAAGATGCCCTGGCTGAGGCCGTGGCAAGAGGCGTGGGCCAGTGCGTCATCCTGGGTGCAGGTCTCGATACCTTTGCCTTCAGGCAACGGTACGGAAAAGACCGGCTCAGAATCTACGAAGTGGACCATCCCGATTCGCAGAACCTGAAGCGGCAACGACTCAGGGCTGCCGGAATCCCAATTCCGGAGAACGTCGTCTTTGTTTCGATCGATCTGGAAGTGGGTCAGCTTGAGGAGGCTCTGCGAGATGTCGGGTATGATCCGGAGAGGCCGGGTTTCTTTTCATGGCTTGGTGTGACCGAGTACTTGACCGTCGATGTCGTTCTGAGCACCCTTGCTTTCATCGCCTCTGGACCTGTCGGAACCACCGTGGTGTTTGATTATCTCCTGCCACCGTCGTTGCTGCATGGGGTGCAGCGTCGAACTTTCGATGCTCTTGCGTACAGAGTAGAAGCGGCGGGAGAGCCATGGCGGACGTTCTTCGAACCGGAAGAGCTTGCCCGGCAACTGGCGAATATGGGCTTCAAAAGCATCGTCGATGTCGGCCCCGAGGCCTTGAACGAAATGTATTTCCAGGATCGGGAGGACGGTCTCATGGTTCGAGGTTTTTCACGGATCGCCCAAGCACGGGTTTAACGTATCCTGGTAATCATAAGAAGCTTCCTTTCTTATGGAGCTCCAATGGCGGGGGAAGGCCCTTTACGAAAAGGAGAAAAAAGTGCCGATGAGTCTTGATACTGTGACGTTCGTTGATCTCGTGAAATATGCCGGTACGTGGTACGAAATAGCCAGGCTCCCGAACAGGTTTCAGAGGAAATGCGCGAGGAACACGACGGCAGAGTACCGGGTCCGTGCTGACGGCAAGATAGCCGTCATCAATCGATGTATGACGGATTCGGGACGATGGATTGAAGCCCGAGGCGTTGCGCGGGTGGTGGACGCGACAACGAACGCAAAGCTCAAGGTCAGCTTTGTTCGGCTCCTGGGTTTTCAGCTTTTCTGGGGCGATTATTGGATCATCGGACTTGCCGATGACTATAGCTGGGCGGTCGTAGGGGTACCAGGTCGAAAATACGGCTGGATACTGAGCCGGGAACCACATCTCGATCGCAAGATCTTTCGAGAACTCCATGCCCTGCTGCAACAAAGAGGGTACGATCCGCGGCAGTTTGAAAGAACGCCCCAGGTCTGGCCCTCGTGACGCAGGATTGGCGAGAGACCATGAGAATCCGGGACATTTCGCCCGGGTATCTCAATCGCCGGAACCTCCTCGGCGAACAAGCCCAACTCCACAAAAGGCCGAGTGAGCTTTGAGACCCTGTGTTTCGTGGTCACGAATCTCCTCCGGCAGCCTCCTTCAGAGCGAGGAGTCCGGGAGGCGCTTCGATAAATGTGGGGTCTCGTCACAAGGGCCATTCCGGTTTGTCCACGACGGCCCTGGGTGAGCTTGGGGTGTGGTTGGGTCTGCGGTCACGAATCAATCCAGGAGCTGATGGCCCACAGCAAGAAGCCCGAAAAGGACTCCAGCAAACAAAGGATGTCCATGGACTTTCCTGACCGTCCGGATGAGCGAAGAGAGCCCAAAACGCAGTCGAGCGATCAAACCAAGCGATGCCAGGAGCACGAACCAGGGCAAGGCCCACTCGGGCGCACTCGTCGATCGACGGCGGGAAAGCGAAAGGTTGACGCCGGCAAAAGTTACCGCCGTCAGGTTGTCTGAATAGTGCATCGGCATGAGTCGCGTCCGATTGGCCCTATAGAGTCTCCCGATACGTTCCCGAAGTGGTGGTGCTTTTGTTCTTCGGATGGCCTGACGCAGGACGAACCCCGCTACCGCAGGAACCTGGGCGACGGCGAAAAGCCATGCCGCTGCATGACCCGTGACTTCGTTCCCCTCGTGATCCCCGTCGTAAGAGGGAGGTCTTTCATTGTGGGGCGCACTGAAGGCGCACTGCTAATTTCAGCCTCTTGTGAATCTCGAGTAAGTTATTGAAATCACTGGTGCGCCCGGCAGGATTCGAACCTGCGGCCTGCGGATTCGAAGTCCGACGCTCTGTCCAGCTGAGCTACGGGCGCATCTTGAGAAAGGGGAAGCTTTCCCCCCACCACAGGGAGAATGCTTACGAATTCTTGTAAAACAAACAAATGGTGGTCCCAACGGGACTCGAACCCGTGTCTTCGGCGTGAGAGGCCGATATCCTAGGCCGCTAGACGATGGGACCACCTCGAAAAAATATGGCTGGGGGACTAGGATTCGAACCTAGACTAGCGGATCCAGAGTCCGCCGTCCTGCCGTTAGACGATCCCCCAACCCTTTTTCTGGTGGGCCGTCAGGGACTCGAACCCCGAACCAACTGATTAAGAGTCAGCTGCTCTACCATATTGAGCTAACGGCCCAACCCTTCAATTGCATCGTGTATTTAGCATATACCGCCCGCATGTGGCAAGCTCTTTTCTGCACATCAGTGCGTTTTCCCAACAATTATTGAGGTGGCAGAAGCTCTCATGTATTATTCGCCCATATAGAAGGGGAGGGTTTATGGGACCGTTTTCCTTGAGGATCCTTATAGAAGAAAGGTTGTCTCGTCCTGCGGATTTATCTTCGCAGGTCAGAAAGCTCGATAGAGATGAAGCCGTCTGTGTGCTTGCAATAGTCGATTTTATGAGACGCCGTGGTCAGAAGGACGGCAGAAAAGTTCAGAATTTGCTGTCAGCTGCAGCAACATACGGTTTTGACAGGCCTTCTGTTAAAATTTTACTTGAGGAAAGCCTTGGCTTCAGGCTTTCTGCAAGGATTTGGAACGACTGCCTCAAAAAGGCCGAGGTGATGTTATCCGGTGAATCCCTTCATGTCCTCGAAACAGACTTCCCATGCCGCTTTCTATTCGGCTTATCGAAATGTGACCTCCAGGGATTTCCAAAGATCAGCATGCTCAACTCTCGGGTTCCTCGAAGTATAAAACCCGACGAGCCCTGGCTTGATTCCTTCCGTTATGCTCTTTTGGCCCTGGAAGGGCTGGACTTCATGGCTCTGGTCAGCGTTGGAACCATTGGTTATGATCTTTTCAGGATCTGGGCTGAAGATAACGAAAAGGAAAACGTTATAATCCTGCCGTATTCATACAGAGCCGATGGGCTTAACAAAAAAAGCAGTTCTTTTTCCTGCTGTATCAGCCCCTTAAGGTGTGATCGCAGGACCATGATGAAATGTCGTGACGCTCTTATAGCAGGTCTCAGCGATATAATCATCGTAGTTCACTTACGTCCCAGAAGTACAATGGTTGAAAACATCAGAGATGCACTCATGAGGAAGAAGCATGTCCTTGTCTGGAGACCCTCTTTAAGTTCCCTCCCGTTGAGTGGTGATAGCCTGATTTCGTGGGAAGTTTCTGAAGTGATTTCAAAGCACGGCACTCTAAAGGCCGACAAAGTGGTGGAGGCTGGAAATCTCATTTCCCGGCCGGACGGGTCATTTCCTTTTGGTGAATACCTCTATCATTACACCAGAAGCACTTATGGTCCTGCCGCTCAGGAAAGTCGCGAAGAATACCTGAGGAGGCTTCTCAAAGGGGACCCGCTGGCATCAAACAGTTCCGTTGACATCCTCGTTCGCATAGCTCAGGAAGGTCTTATAAGGGCTCACGGGGCCATGATCAGAGATGGTACGCCCGTTGTGAGCTGGACCTCTTTGCCGCCCGGGGAGGTCAGGAGGATCAGAAAGTGGAATCCGGCATCTCTACGCTGGACTCTGGGCTTGTGCGGCATTGCCGTGAAGAAAAGTGTCCTGAAGCGTGCAGGAGCAATGCCTGCATGTTATATCCCGTCCGCACTTTACGAGCGTCTTCCCAGATCGGAACGGTATCGCTTTCAAAAGCATGAACCGCCTCAAAGCGACTGGAAACACGAAAAGGAATGGCGTTTAAGAGGGGACTTCGATATAAGGGTTCTTACTCCGGAAGAGGCCTTCTGGTTTTTTTTGAAAGGGGAGGATGCGCAGAGGTTTGCATCTCTCGTTAGAACCGATCTTCCTATGTATGTGTTTGAATGAGCAAAGAGGGATCCGGTAATGCCCACCCCCAGACCAATTAAGAAATTCTTCCGTGATGAGAAAATACTTAACGGCGGTGCCCTCATGGCGGAAAAGGTTGCTTCTCTGTGGTTGAGGAGTTGCAATTTTACCGTTTTGGGAAAAGAAATCGCCGAAGTTATCGAAGATGCCGGGATACCCGTTCTCGTTACCACCTGGCACTGCGGTCTTTTGCCGGTGCTCTACTTTTTCCGTCATCGTCGTACCGTGGTCATGGTGAGTTCAAGCAGGGACGGCGACTGGATAAGCTCTATAGTCGAAAGGTGGGGTTATGCGACCGTCCGTGGATCCTCGGGTAGACAGGGACGCAGTGCAACCAGAAGGATGCTTCAATATCTGTCCCTGGGGTATTACGGAGGACTGATAGCCGATGGGAGTAGAGGTCCTGCAAGAGTTGCCCAAAAGGGCGTTCTTTTTATCTCTTCGATTTCCGGGGTTCCCATAGTTCCTGTGGGCGTGGGAATTTATCCAAAGCTAACCCTTCCCACCTGGGACAGAATGTTGTTGCCCCTTCCTTTTTCCAGAGTGGTGATTACGATTGGCCCACTGATTAACCTCGGGAAAGTAAATAAAAACAGGGACACGGCGGAACTGACTCACACTCTTAACCGTCTTTTTGCCGTTGCCGATAGGGTGGCCAGATCGGCAGTTCTTCAGTGAACCGAGATCTCCACTTTCTTTCCCTTTGCTCCTTTCATCAGCAGGGCCAGAGGTACCAGAAAAGAAGTCATGATGCAGAATAGCCAGAAAGTATCGTTAAAGCCCATCATCGAGGCCTGTCTGAGTACTTCCTGGTATACCACGGCCAGAACCCGTTTGTAATCGGCATTCGAAAGCTGAGTTATACCCAGAAGCTGCATTATCTCCTGAAGCTTATGTTGAAGCGATGGGTGAAAGGGAGTAATGTGTTCTACCAGGAAGTTCTGATGGAATTGTGATCTCTGGGACAGCACCGTTGTTCCCACGGCGGTGCCAAAGCTCCCTCCGAGGTTTCTAAGAAGGTTAAAGATACCGGAAGCTGTTCCCATTTTTTCTTTGGGAATGTTCACGTAGGATGCGGCTCCCAGCGGCACAAAGAAAAGCCCCATTCCAAAGCCGAGAACGATTCTGGGTACGGCAACCGACAGGAAGTCGGCTTCAAGGTTAAATCGTGACATCATCCAGAAAGAGTAGGCGGCCAGAAACAGGCCAAGGGCTAGAAGATAATGGGGCTTTACGCCCCGTTTCATGAGGTTGCCCGCAACGGGCATGATAAGAAAGCTCGCTATTCCCCCGGGGCCCAGAACCAATCCCGCCCATAAGGCCGTGTAACCCATGAGGTTTTGCAGATAAAGAGGCAACAGAACGATGCTTCCGAACATACAGAAGAAACCGGTGAACATGATGATATTTCCGAAGGCAAAGGAGCGATCCTTCAGAATACGCAAATCCACAACCGGGTTTCTGGAACGCAGTTCAACTATTACGAAGACTATAAGGCAAAGAGCCGAAATTATTGACAGTGTCGTGATGAAGTTGGATTCGAACCAGTCTTCCCTTTCTCCCTTGTCCAGAACTACCTGAAGGCACCCTAACCCCACGGCAAGCAGGCCCAATCCCCAGTAATCGATTCGGATTTTTTTCGATCGGATGTAAGGGGGATCAAATATGAAAGCAAGGGTCAGCAGTACCGATATGATTCCCACGGGAAGGTTGATATAGAAAACCCAGCGCCAAGACCAGTTATCGGTAATCCAGCCGCCTACGACAGGTCCCAGAATCGGGGCGAAGACGACACCCATACCGAAAACGGCCATGGCAATCCCGTGTTCTCTGGGAGGGAAGGTTTCAAGAAGAATGGCCTGGGATAGAGGCTGGAGCCCCCCGCCTCCGAGCCCCTGAAGTATGCGGGCTATTATAAGGATCTCAAGGGAAGGGGCAGCACCACAGAGAAGTGAACTTCCGGTAAAGAGGGCGAGAGAGAAGATAAGGTAGTTTTTTCTGCCGAAGATTCCCGCAAGCCATCCCGTAATCGGGATTATGATTGCGTTCGACACCAGGTACGATGTGAGAACCCAGGTTACTTCATCAACTCCCGCGCTGAGGCTTCCCCGAATGTGAGGTAGGGAAACGTTAACAACGCTGGTATCCATTACCTCAATAAAGGTGGGCAGGATGACCGTAAAGGCTACGATCCACTTGTTGGTCTGTTGGGGCTGCTTTCCGAAGCTCATGGTTTAATTTTCAAAAGGGTTTCCCCGTACGGGCAGTTTTCAGGAAAGGACCGGACTTGACCGAGGTATCCACGGTGACCTTCAGCGATAATCCCACTCTCAGGGGGCGGTCTTCAGGCGGAGGTTCATCGAGCCTGATTTTTACGGGAACACGCTGGACGATTTTGATCCAGTTCCCCGTGGCATTTTCCGGCGGAAGCAGAGAAAAAGCCGCTCCCGTACCGGCTCTTATGCCGACAATCCTGCCGTGAAATTCATATCCGGGATAGGTGTCGGCCTCGATTACGGCCGGCTGGCCTATGCGCATGTTTGTAAGCTGGGTTTCTTTGAAGTTGGCCTCGATATAAACGTCCTTTAAGGGCACAATTGCAAACAGTGCCTGTCCGGGCTGTACCCAGTCGCCGACCTGAATGCGCTTCTGGGCGATATAGCCTGATATGGGCGCATATATTTTGCAGTAAGAAAGATTTAGAGCCGCGAGGTCTCTGACGGCTTCGGCTTCTTTGATCTTTGCCTTAAGAGCTTCCAGCCTTCGCCGCTGAACATCCACCTGAAGCCTTTCGGCAAGTGCGCTTTCCAGCTTTGCCTTTGACCTTTCGATTTCATCCGTTGCCACGTTAACCTCTTTTTGTGCCGCAGATATTTCGGCTTCTACGCCATCGAGTTTTGCCCGGGCTTTCTTATAAGCCGTTCTGATCCTGTCAAAGTCACGTTCTGCTATTGCCTTGCTCCGATACAGAGGCTCAAATCTCTCGTAATCCCTCCTGGCGTGATTGAAGTCGGCCTGGGCAATTCGCTTTTCGTCAAGAAGTCGATTCACTCTGTCCATTGCCTGCTGCTTTCTGTTCCTGGCAACCTCAAGGGCTGCCCGAGCCTCCATCACCGAAGCCTGAGTTTTCTTATCTATGTATTCCAATTCCTTCAAACGCAGATTGTATTCGGCTTTAAGAGTTTTCAGAGCCGCTTCCGCCTGCTCAAGCCTCAGCCGATAATCCTCGGATTCGAGTTCCACGACCACCGTTCCCTGCTCTGCATAGTCATCGTTTTCGACATATATCTTTGCGATTCTGCCCGGAACACGACTGCTTACGGTAGCGCTGTCGGCCATAACGTAAGCATTGTCGGTGGTTTCGAGATGGCGGTGAAGATACCACCAGATGAATGAACCTATCGAGGCCACAAGTATGGTGGCAAGGAGCAACCAGGCAATTACTCTGCGTTTCTCAGGCGCCTCCGCTGTCCTGTCGTTTTTGCCTTCCTTTAACTCCATATCCGAAGACATCGTTCCCCTCCGCTGAAGGTAAGAGAAGAGCCATTACAGCAACACGGGGTTGGAACTATTCTTTACCCGGATTTTGCCGGCTGTTCAATCGCTCTGTTGGTCACAGACGACCGGGAGGGGCAATTAATCATACACGCCCGCTATACCAATGGTTTCTAAAGGAACTCTTCCAAAGAGGACCTGTCTTAAGTGGTCGTTCTGCAGCAGGTCCGACCCGGAGCCGGAAAGGGTAATGTGGCCGTCTTCTATGAGGAAACCCCAGTCTGCGGCCGTGAGCAATCGTTTGATGTGCTGTCCTGCGATGAGCAAGGTAATACCCTGCCGTTTCATCTCGTGGAGGGCATCACACAATCTATGTGTAATCCTGGGGCTGAGGCCCAGGAAGGGATCGTCCAGTAGCAGAAGGGTGACACGAGCCATCAGGCCCCGGCCTACCGTCAGCATACGCTGCTCGCCACCGCTCAGAGCTCCGGCCGGCCTGTTCCTTTTTGAGTACAACTCGGGGAAAATCTCGTAGACCGTCTTTAGCCTTTCTCTCAGGCCACGGCGGTGGAGATAGGCCCCGACCTCGAGATTTTCCTCAACCGACATATGCGGGAATACGTTCATTCCCTCGGGCACATAAACAACACCACGGCGTACCATGTCCTGAACGGAAAGGCTTTCTGTGTGTTCTCCCTTGAAAATTATCTCGCCGTGAATCGGTCTGATAAGGCCCGCTATGGCTTTGAGTATGGTTGTTTTGCCCGCACCGTTCGGACCAACTACGGCAACTATCTGCCGCTCCGTAACTCCGAAGGTGACGTCCGTTACTACGGGGCGGCGGCCGTAGCAAATGCTCAGTTTCCTTACACAGAGAAGCGGGCATGACAGGTCCATCAGCTTACTCCAAGGTAGGCCGACGCTACCGCCGGGTTATTAAGCACGTATTCCACGTCTCCTTCGGCTACCACACGTCCCCTGTCCAGGGCAATCAGCCTGTCGGAAACCCGGACCGTAACGTTCAGAAAATGGTCGATGATTATTAGGGTAAGTCCTCTGTTTCGGAGATTTTCTATAAGCTCCAGTGCACTGTTTATGGCCTGAGGGCTCAGGCCCGCGGCGAATTCGTCCAGCAGAAGGAGCCGGGGCTGTGTTGCAAGAGCTCTGGCCACCTCCAGCCTGCGTTGTTCCGACAGGGTCAGAGAACAGGCTCTTGTACTTGCTTTATGGGCAATTCCCACGAGATCAAGAATGCTCTCGGCCCTATTGCGGTATTCAGCCGGAGAAAGGTCTCCCCTTTTACCGAACATGGCGGCTGCCATGACGTTTTCAAGGGCGGTCATGCCGGAGAAGGGTCGAGGTATCTGAAAAGTCCGTGCAATCCCGATATGGCATATTTTGTGCGGGTTCATGGAGGTAAGATCCACACCTTCGAATAAGACGGAACCGCCGTAAGGCTTCAGGAAACCGGTAATGAGGTCAAAAAGAGTGCTTTTGCCTGCGCCGTTGGGTCCAATGATACTGACGATCTCACCGTACCTTATGGAAAAGGTAACATTACTTAATACGGTTCTTCCGTTTCTACGGGCCGATAGGTCACGAACTATCAGGCATTGCCCGTTTTTGCCCGAAACCATGAACAGACTCCTTCGGGAAAAAACCACAGAGTTATGATAATGATAAGACCGTACATTGCCTGATGGGAATCGGGGAAGAAGGGAGCGATGAGAAGTTGATCCAGAGAATAAAGTGTCAGGGCGCCGAACATCGGGCCGAAGGAGGTAAACCTTCCACCGAAAAAGCTGAAAACCAGCGGTACCGCCGATATATGCAGCCCGAACACCGTTGACGGTTCCAGAATCCCGATCATGTGTGCATAAATCCCTCCGGCAACACCCGTAAGGGTTCCACTTACGACAAGCGCTGAGAGCCTTACGAAATCAACAGGAACCCCGATAGATGCCGCGGCCACTTCATCTTCTCTGACGGTTCTAAGCGCCCAGCCTGCCCTTGAGGAAATGGCGAGCTCGTGGATGAGCACGGCGAAGAATCCGAAGATCAGAAGCACTGGCAGGTACATTGCTTCGGAGGCGTGGGCAAAAAGGGGTCTGACGTTCATTATCCCCATTGATCCGAAGGTGAAGGAATCCCAGTTACTCGATATAACCCTTGGAATGATGGCGGCCGCAAAAGTTGCGAGTGTGTAAGGGCCGTGTCTCAAGTGTCCGAAACATATGTGCCAGGTAAGGGCGTACAGCCCCGCAAAGATACCGCCAATCCAGAGGGTGATCCAGGGGCTCAGGCCGGTGTAGTAACATGTCAACACGGAGCCGTAGGCTCCAATGCCGAAAAAAGCAGCATGTCCAAGCGATACCATCCCCGAAAGGGCATGGAGGTTCCACAATGAGGCAAGGGCGCCGTAAAAAAACGCCATTCCGGCAACGGTGCGTATGTCGGGCCTGAGAGGGGCATGTGCCAGTAACAGGGCCAGAACCGGTATAGCGGCGGTAACGCCCAGGTATTTCAAGACCTTTGCTTGCATGTGCTTATGCCCAGAAGAAAACGATGCGGTCCCGGGGTTCCCGGAGGTACCAGTGCAACACGATCGTTGTCCTTCAGAACCGTGGAAAAAGGCATAATTCTGCCGTTGATAAAAACGCCTTCCACGATGTCCTCAGGTATTCCAAGCCTTGCAAGCAAACCTGACACGGTTTCACCGTCAGGTACCTCAATCCGAGCTTCCTGATAGGGGATGTTTCTTTTTCTGCATTCATCCTGCAGGAACCCAAAGGCGTTGAAGACAATTGAAGGCATTCCGTTCCTCCTCACTTCCGTAAAATCTACCTGGAAATTCTGATTGGCGTGAGAACTCCATGAGGCTTCCATATAAGAAGTATCAGTAAAACGCACGCCAGCGCAAGTTCGCACCATTCGGGGCCCCATAAAAAGGCCGTTGTGGTTTCCAGAAAACCGAGGATCCATCCCCCCACAATGAGCCCTCTAATTCTACCCGTACCCGCAAAAATTGTAATGATCATAGCAATAACGGTCGGCTCCATCCCTCCGGAGGGGTGAAGATAGAAGACATGGGCAAAAAGGGGGCCCGCTATCCCGATAGCCACTCCCCCAAGAAGCAACGCAAGCCATCTCATTTGCCTTATTGATATGCCGGCAAGTTGTGCAGTGTAACGATCCTGAATCGTGGCCCTTAGAGCTTTTCCAAGGAAGGTTTTTCGGAAGAGCAGGTACAGCGCCGTAACGGTTGCTACGGACAGAACGATAAGATAGAGCTGAAGAGAAGTGACTGTAACCGAGAGAAGGGGAAGGGTGTACAGGCGGGGCTTGTGAAAAATTATACGATAGTCGGCAGAAAAAATTCCCATGAGCAGGTGCTGGATAACGAGGGAAAGACCGAAAGTGACGATGAGGCTTTGGAGCTCTTCTGATTTTCTTTCCTGCCTTACCAGGCCGTTGAGGCAAAAGGCCAGCAGGACGGATATAAAGATGGTTGCCGGAAGGACCTGCGGAAGGCTTAATCCCATCTGACGGATCAGGTAATAGGCGCAGTAGCCGGAAATTATTATAAACTCGCCGTGAGCCAGATTAAACACATGGGTTACACCGAAAATGAGTGCAAAACCCAGGGATAGCAGGGTGTAAAAACTTCCAAGACTTAAAGCCTGGACGAGGAGCTGAAGAAGGATTTCCATAACCAATTCCCATCTACCTTTTGCGAAGTTCAATATGCCACAGGATAGATGATCTTGCCGGTTGCCCTATCATGAGGATATACCACGATCATCTTTTCGTTCTGGATCTGCACCACCATCTGGCGATACCGTAGCGGATTGCCCTTTTCGTCGAAGGCTACGGGACCGATGGGAAGGGTGATATCGATACCTCTGATTGCCCGGGCAAGGGTTTCACCGGTTACCTTTTCTCCTGAGCTAACAAGCTTTTCCAGTGCCGTCAGGACAACCTTTGCGGAGGCATAACCGTGCATGGCCGTCGTCGTGGGGGTGGTTTTGAACATCTCCGTGTAAAGTCGAACGAAACGATCGGACATTTCTTCGGTACCCGGGTATGTAAAATCAGGCGCCCATGCGCTTAACCCAAAAAGGCCGTTTGATGACGAACCCATTTCCTTTATGAAGGACGGATAGGCCACTCCCCAGGGACCGAGATAACCCTTTACCGGACCGCTAAAGTTCTGCAGTTGCCTTACAAAAACCAGGTGATCGGCAAAAAAAACTGCAGCAACTATAAAATCAACCTTCTTTTGCCGGCATTTCAGGATAACGGGGGAAAAGTCCGGGCTTCCCGGACGAACCTTTTCGAAGATTGGAACAGATATTCCGGCTTTTTCAAGCTCCTTTTTCAGTTTTTCCGAAAATTCCGTAGCTCCGGGTGTGGCAGCGTAGATTATTGCCACCCTGGAGGGCTTTATTTCGGAAATCAGAAAGTCTCTCACGGGAATAATCAGACCATCCATGCAGGAAATCCGGGAAAAGAATATACCTCGACCCTCGACCACATTGCTCTGAAGGCTTGCAGAGGCAACATAGGGTATCCCTCTTTTTGAAGCCACAGTGCTTATGGGCCCCACAAGACTGTCCACATATCCACCGACAAGGGCTACGACCTTTTCAACGGAAATGAGCTGTTCTGCCTGATTAATGGCAACATCCGGATTACTTCGGTCGTCACGCCTGAAAAGCTCAACACGCAGGCCCAACGAATTCACCTTTTCATCTCTGTTGAATTCTTCAACGGCGACCTGGATACCCTGGTCTATTTCGATGCCGTGGGTTGAAAGCTTTCCCGTCAGAGGATTTATGGAACCTATCCTGTACACCTGGGAAAAGCAGATCCCGACTGTTAACAGGGTGAACAAACCCGTCAGGAATACCTGTTTCAAAAGCTTCATGGTTGACCTCAATGTGGAGCGCTAGGACACTTCAATAGTGTATCCCACAGGAGCAAAATCGAACCTATCGCCGAATTCCGCGTAAAGCCTGGCGGCGGCTTTCTGGCCCGTGCAATGACTGACGGCAATTTTCTCTATCGAAAAATCTCCCAGTGCCTCAACGGTGGAATTCAACTGTTCCGGCGAAGTAAAGTCGAGATGGGTTCCGCCCAGAACGGCGTAAATTTCTCTTTTACCCGTTTTGTCCCTTACGTGGTTCAGAATATTTATGATGCCGGAGTGAGCACAACCAAGGATTACAACAAGACCCTTCGGCGTATCCAGTACCAGAGAATAATCATCACGGAAGGGGTCCGGTACGAATCCATCGTCGTCTCTGACCAGGAATTTGGGATCGCCCGTTTCGAAAGACGTCTTTCTGGGCACCTCTCCGGTTATAAAAACCCCCGGGCTGATTTCCGACCACTCCGAAACCCACTGAAACCTTGCGCCTCGGCTGGTAAGATAGGACTCGTACCAGGGAATGCCTATTGACATGGGCTTCTCTTCACCTGCCACGGGCATCATGCGAAATCTCTCGCTCAACACATCACTGTGGGCAATGATGGTGCAGGGTCCTTTTAATCCCAGAAAAGCAAGAAGCCCCCCGGTGTGGTCGAAATGACCGTGGCTCAGGGCGACTTTATCTACCCTGCGCAGATCGATCTGAAGTCTCAAAGAATTCGGTACCAGAGTAAATCCCTGCCCCGTATCGAACAGTATTGTGTCGTCGGGCGTTTTCACGTAAGCGGCAAAGCCGTGTTCGCCGAGAAACCCCGGTCTCGACACGGAATTTTCGCACACTACCGTAATCCGCCACATAACAAAACCTCTCCGTAAAGTCCATAAAAGCAGGACGACTCCACGACGCTTTTAAAGATAACCTGCCTGCGCCGTGGAGTCATCACTTTATAAACGGCTTAACCCCTGAGTTTCCTTCTCAGAAGTTTTCCTGTTGGAGTGCGAGGTAGCGAGTCCATAAATTCTATGACCCTGGGGAGCTTATATATTGCTATGTGTTCACGGCAGAAGTTCAGAATCTTTTCCTTCATCTCTTCGGAGGGCTCATAGCCCGGCTTGAGCACAATGCAGGCTTTGGTTATCTGCCCTTTCTCCGGATCGGGGATGCCCACGACACCCACGTCGGCAACGGCTTCGTACTTGGCTATGACTTCTTCAACTTCGGCGGGGCTGATCCGGTATCCCGAACTCTTTATCATATCGTCTTCCCGTGCCACGAAGAAAAGATAGCCATCTTCGTTCCGGTAAACGGCATCGCCGAGGAGATTCCAGCCGTCCTTGACTCCTTTCTTCTGAGATTTGAGCAACCTTTCGTCATCGGCATAGGGTTTCCAGTAAACCGTTCCCGTGGGGCCCTTTACGCAGAAGCTCCCGACTTCACCGGGCTTTGCCGGGTTGCCTTCAGGCGTGATCACCTCGACTTCAAAGCCGGGCAGGGGCTTTCCTATGGATCCCGGGACAGGCTTGTCGCCCATTGTATTGGACGTTACCAGGTGCAGCATTTCCGTGCCGCCCAGTCCTTCCCAGATGGGCTTTCCGGTCAGTTCAAGCCACTGGTTGAAGGTTTCAACTCCCAGGGCGTCTCCCCCGGAGGTGCACATTCTGACCTTGCTGAGGTCGTATTTTTTGAAATCCGGGAATTTCATAAGGGCTCGGTATGCCGTGGGTAGCCCCGTAAGAACCGTTATACCGTGTTTTTCTATTAGTTCCAGCATGTCCTGAGGTGAAAATTTGGGAATAAGACTTATGGCAGCTCCCTTGGCAAAGGGGATAAGCCCAAAGGTACCGAAGCCGGCCGCAAAAGATACAGGCGCCGCTCCGCCGAGCACATCACCGGGCTGAAGTTTCCACACGTAGTCTCCCACGATGTGGGACTCAATAAATATCTCTCTCACAAAGTGCACACATCCTTTGGGAGGCCCGGTGGTACCCGATGTGTAAAGTATAACCCCGATGTCATCTTTATTGACCATTTCGGGTTCACAGCTGTCGGACTGTTTTTCGATCATCTTCTCGTAGGAGAGGTAGCCTTTGGCTTCCACATCCGCAGGATTTCCGCCCACCACAATTATTTTGGTGTCCTGAGCAAAACCATCCTTTGCTTTTTCAACTTCTCCCATCAGAGGCTCGTTCACTATGAAGGCTTTCATTTCGGCGTTGTTAACAACGAAGGCAACCTCTTCCTTGGACCACAACGGAGATGTCGGGACGGGTATGGCGCCCACTTTGAAGATTCCGTAAATTGCCACAAGGGCAGGGGGAGAGTTTACCACTCTGAGACCAACTCGATCCTGAGGCTCAATCCCCATTTCTCTTAAAGCATTGGCGAAGCGGTTTACCATCTTCTGCAGTTCGCCGTAAGTGATGCGCTGATCCATAAAGCATATTGCAAGGTTATCTCCTCGGCCTTCGGCAACATGCTTGTCAAGAAACTCCTGAGCTATGTTAAGACGCTCGGGCATGTCTTTAAATTCTTCAGGAGTCGTGTATTCGGGCCACAGTTCCCGAGGCGGAAGATAATTCTCAGGAATCTTTGCCATCTCTTGTTCCCTCCTCGAAAAAGTTTAACCGTTAATGATTTCAGTTGGTTAACTTCAGATTACCCAGAACAGATGGCGTTCCTTAGATCTCACCCCCTTTTTGATACACACTGCTTACGTGTTGAAAGCCGTGACGCTACTCTTTGACTTTAATACCCAGTCGTCCGAGCTCTTCCAGAATGTTACTCACGGCACCTTTCCTTACGTGAATTGAAATAACCGGGTCCTCGTTAGGAGCTTCGGGAACAAAGGCGCAGACGCTTTGAATAGAGCCGCCGGCCTTTTGTACTGCCTCAACAAGGGGCGTCAGGTTCTTGAGGAGTTCCGGGGTCCCCGATACGTCTATTCGTTCCGTTCTCGCCAGTCCGCCGAACATTTCCATGAAAGCTCTTAAAACATCGACCACCGTAAGAACGCCGACGACCACCGGTTCTCCGTCACGATACTCCACCACGGGTACGCCACCTATTTTTTTTAATATCATGAGACGGGCGGCGTCTTCCAGATGCTCGTCGGGAGATACGGTGTAAGGATTGTGGATCATAACGTCGGCAACCGTCAGATCCTCCAGCATAGAAGCTATCAGCACGCCTCTAACGTCGGAATCGGTAATCCATCCGACAAACCTGCCTTCCTTATCTCTTACGGGAAGATGGCGTATTCCGTGGCTTTTCATAAGCCCAAGCGCTTTCTGGATCGAAGCATTGCTTTCAATCCAGATCACATTCCGGCTCATCCAATCACGTATGTACATAGGGTATATCCCCGACTGACGGTGACTGCTTTATCCTCTGGTTTCAGCACCCGAAGGGTTACTCTGATTGAGAAAGTTGGAGCAATCGAAGCAGGAGCTACCGTAAGAGTAGGAATTCTACGGTTTACAGTTAAGGAAGCAACATGAGAAATACTTCGCAATCCCTTTTCTAAATCAAGTTGCCTTAAAATGCAAGCACAAAACACACACCCTTCTGTGAGTTATTCCTCCAACGGCAGACAACGATCTTTCGGGAAAAGATTTTGAAGTCCACTCTAAACTGCCGCAGCCAGTTCTTCCAGGGTTTTTTCTAACTTCTCCAGCTTTGTTTTCAAAAGTATTTTTTCGTCGTCGGTCATGGAAGGTATTCTTTTAAAAAGGTCAAACTGAATGTCCAGAAATCTACGACTTAACTGGTGCATATAGGTCTCGCAGGTGAGTGACGCAGCTTCTCCAAGCGTTTCTGGCTCAAGGATGAAAACATCTCCTCTTTGAGGTACCACGGGATTTAGACCCAGCTTTGATCTCAGGAGTTCGGCAAAAGCCGTCGACGAGGTTTTCTCCCCGTGCACCACGAAAACCCTCATTTGGGGTTTGTAAAAGGCAGAAACCCATTCCAGAAGGTCGCTCTGTCCTGCGTGAGAGGAAAGACCGCCAATGGTAAAGACCCTTGCCCTTACGGCGACCTCTTCTCCGAGAACCCGTATGTTCCTGGCTCCTTCGATTATTCGGCGGCCAATACTGCCCTCGGCCTGATAGCCCACGAACACTATGGAACATCCGGGTCTCCATATGTTGTGTTTTATGTGGTGGAGGATTCTACCTGCCGTACACATGCCGTTTCCGGCTATTACAACGGCCGGCCCGGAACTCATGTTTATTGCCCTCGAGTCGTCAACAGCCGGAGTGAGGCGAAGTTGGGGAAAATCAAAGGGATCATGGCCGGCCTTCACGATCTCCATAGTTTTTTCGTCGTAGGAAGATTTCATCTCCCGAAATATCTTTGTGGCCTCGATGGCAAGGGGGCTATCCAGATAGACCGGCATGTCCGGAATTTCCCCGTTTCTGAAGAATTCGCCCAGAAGGTACAGCACTTCCTGTGTGCGTTCCACGGCAAAAGCCGGGATGAGAACCTTCTCTCCGTGTTGATAGCTGTACCTTATGGCATCGATTAACTCCTGGCGGCTTTCTTCAAGGGACTTGTGATCTCTGTTTCCGTAGGTGGACTCAATGAAGAGCACATCGGCTTTGTGAGGCGTCGCAGGGTCTTTTACGATTAACTGACCGGGCCTTCCTATGTCGCCTGAAAACAGGATAACCATTTCCCCGTCAGTATGTTGAGCCGACTTAGTTTTCAGCTCAAGAAAAGAGGACCCGAGAATGTGACCTGCGTTTCTAAAGGTCACGGTAATGTTCTCGGAGATCCGGATTTCTTCGTCGCGATCTATCGGAACGAGCAAATTGAAGGCCTCTTCGGCATCTTTTTGCGTATAAAGAGGCTCGACGGGAGGAAGACCCTTCCTGGCATTTTTGCGGCTTTTCCACTCTGCCTGCATCTCCTGAATGTGTGCTGCATCGAGGAAGAGAATGCGGCACAGGGCTACGGTAGGGTGGCTCGCGTATATTCTGCCCCTGAAGCCGTCTTTTACGAGCTTCGGTATTCTTCCACTGTGGTCTATGTGAGCGTGTGTTAGAAAAAGTGCCTCAATTTCCGGGGGACTGAAAGGCCAGGGCTCGGTGTTAAGCATTTCCACCTTTTTGCCGCCCTGGAAAAGACCGCAATCGACAAGATACTTCTTCCCGGACTTTTCGATGAGGTAGCAGGATCCGGTTACCTGTCCAACTCCACCAAGACACGTGATCTTAAGAGGCATTGCGTTTCTCCTTTCGGTGCCGGTTAATACCTTTAGCTAAATAAAGCAATACCCGGTAAAAGTGCAAAGAGTTTTCACATACCTTTGGTCTTTACTGATGAAGGCTATTCTTCTAAAGTCAATCCCGTTGTTTCAAAGCCGGGGAAGGGAGAAAGAGATGAGCAAAGGGACCAGAGTATTGTGCCTTATAGGAGGGCTGGTTGTCTTTGTGTCCGGCGTAATGCGGGTGATAAAGAATAACGAATGGACTCTTGCCATAATCGGCTTTCTGATTCTGGCTTTTACCGTTTCGGGTTTTTTCAGGGAAGATGAGAAAGATAACAGTTTGTCCGTGAAAGGAGAGGGGGATAGTGGCAAGCAGGATGGAAGACCTTAATGTGGTGATGGCCGATCGCCTTCGAAAAGCGGAAAGTCTCGAGAAGTCCGGTATTCCTCTTTACCCAAACAATTACAGGGTTCTCCATAGAAGCCATCATGTTTTTCAGCAGGCGGAAGGTCTGACCGACGAGCAGTTACAGGAAAAGAATCTTTCTTTCACCCTTGCGGGCCGCATAATGGCTATACGGTCTTTTGGCAAATCCATTTTCATGCACATTCAGGACGAGTACGGGAAGATACAGCTCTATTTCCAGAAGAACAATCTGGATCCGGAAAAGTTCAGTCTGGTGAAAAAGTTTGACATCGGAGACATCATCTGGGTTCAGGGTACGGCGTTCCGTACGAAAACGGGTGAACTCACCTTACTCGTGAACGATGTAGCCCTGCTGACCAAAAATCTTCGCCCGTTGCCGGAAAAATACCACGGCCTCAGGGATGTGGAAACCCGCTATAGACAGCGCTATCTGGATCTGATGGTAAATCCTCATGTTAGGGAAGTCTTTAAGAAGCGAACGCGTATCATACAGGCCGTGAGAAGTTTTTTCAGCGAGCGTGGATTTCTGGAAGTCGAAACTCCTATGATGCAGCTTATAGCGGGTGGTGCTACGGCAAGACCCTTTAAAACGTATCACAACGCCCTGGGGATGGAGCTATATCTCCGCATCGCTCCGGAGCTTTACCTCAAAAGGCTTCTTGTGGGAGGCTTTGAAAAGGTTTTTGAGCTCAACAGAAACTTTAGAAACGAGGGAATCTCAACGCAGCACAATCCTGAATTTACAATGCTGGAGTTTTACGAAGCCTATGCGACTTATGAGGACTTCATGAAGCTTACGGAAGAACTTTTCGAATTCCTGTGCCGGGAACTCAACGGTGGGGTTCTCAGGATAACCTATCAGGGCGAGGAGATAGATCTAACGCCCCCGTGGAGGAGATACAGATTTTACGACAGCCTGATTGAAATCGGCGGTGTGCCGGAGGAGGTGATTAAATCTTTTGAAGCCGCCGTATCCTTTTCACGGAATCTGGGGATCAAGCCTGAGAAGTACGAAGGCCATGGAAAGCTTCTCACCAAGCTCTTCGATGTCCTTGTGGAACCCAAACTCATACAGCCCACTTTCATAACTCACTACCCTCTGGAAGTTTCTCCACTTTCGCGACGAAACGATAAGGAGCCCGATCTGGTTGATCGCTTTGAGCTATTCATTGCCGGCAGAGAAATGGCCAATGCTTTTTCCGAACTGAACGATCCAAGAGACCAGAAGGAGCGATTCCTTAGGCAACTGGAGGCAAAGCGGGCAGGTGATGAGGAAGCCCACGAAATGGACGAGGATTACATAAGAGCTCTAGAATACGGCATGCCTCCTGCTGCTGGAGAGGGTATCGGGATAGACAGGCTTGTGATGTTGTTTACCGACATGCCTTCAATAAGAGATGTGATATTATTCCCGCTGCTGAAACCGGAGAAATAATAGATGAAGCCCTCTTCGCTGCCCCTGGAATGGTTTATCGCCCTCCGTTACTTCAGGCCGAGACGGCGGCAGGGATTTCTCTCCCTGATAACGGTTATCTCAATTTCCGGGGTTGCCGTTGGGGTTATGGCCCTTATTGTGGTTCTTGCCGTAATGAACGGATTCCAGAAAGATTTGAGATCCCGAATATTGGGGGTTACCGCCCACGTTATGGTTCAAAGCATTGGAGGCATTATCGAGGACTATGATGATCTGTGCCGGAAAATATCATCTGTGGAAGGAGTAGCGGAGGTATTACCGTACATATATGTTCAGTCTATGATCACTTCGGGCCGCAGTGCTACGGGGGCTTTAATCCGGGGTATTCCGGTTAGGGGAGAAGGCGTGTCCGATTACATGAGGCGGTATGTTGTTCTGGGATCTTTAGAAGGTTTGAGGTCCGGAGAACCCGGGATAATCCTTGGATCTGAAATGGCCAGGCAGATTGGTGTCGGACTCTACGATCATGTGAGCGTTCTGGTTGCGAAGGGGCGCTTGACCCCTTTCGGTCAGATTCCACAGACTCAGACATTCAGGGTGGTGGGTTTGTTCCAATCTGGCATGTACCAGTATGACCAGAGCCTTGCCTACGTGGCTCTCGAGCAGGCTCAAAAGCTTTCAGGCATTACAAAAGGTGTCATGGGCATAGAGTTGCGACTTTCCAATCCCGAACATGCCGCCAGGGTGGCGGAAAAGGTCAGGGATATTCTGGGAAACCGATTTGTGATAAGAGACTGGATGGAGTTGAACAGAAACCTTTTTTCGGCTCTAAGGCTTGAGAAAATTGCCATGTTTATTATTCTTACGCTAATTGTATTCGTCGCAGCCTTCAACATCGTAACGTCTCTTATAATGCTGGTTATGAACAAGAACAGGGATATTGCAATTCTAAAGGCCATGGGTGTCACTTCCAGAAGGGTTAAGCGCACCTTTATGCTGACGGGCTTACTGATCGGGCTTTCAGGGACCGTTATTGGGCTTCTGAGCGGCCTTACGCTGTGTGCAATTCTCAAGAAGTATCATTTTATAGAGCTACCGAAGGATATCTACTACATATCTACTCTACCCGTTAAAGTTGAGTTTGTGGATGTGACCTCGGTATGCCTTGCGGCGCTTCTGATAAGCTTTCTTGCAACGATATACCCCTCATCCAGAGCGGCAAGGATGGATCCGGTGGAAGTGCTTCGCTATGAGTAAGGAAAGAGACGCAATGCCTCTGATACACGGTGTTAAGCTCACGAAGGTTTTCGGTGAGGGATGGAGGCGTGTTGAAGTCTTTCGGGATCTTGACATAGTGGTTTGTCAGGGTGAACGCCTTGGTATTGTGGGGGCCTCCGGTGTGGGCAAATCCACGCTTCTCCACGTCCTCGCAACACTGGATCGCCCCACTTCCGGTAAGGTATTTTTCCGGGGAACGGATGTATATCTTCTGGGAGATGAAGAAAGGGCACGTTTTCGAAACAAACATATCGGGTTTGTGTTCCAGTTTCATTACCTGTTACCGGATTTTAATGCTCTGGAGAACGTGATGATGCCGGGAATAGTGGCGGGGTTACCTTCGGGGATGTTGAGAAGGAGAGCATCGGAATGGCTGGAGCGGGTGGGTCTTTCGGAGAGGATGTATCACAGGGTGGGGGAGCTGTCCGGGGGTGAACAGCAGAGAGTGGCGCTTGCCAGGGCCCTTATTATGGAGCCCGAAATAGTCTTTGCCGACGAACCCACCGGTAATCTCGATAGTGCAACGAGCAGGATGATCCATCAGATGCTGATTAAACTTAACGAAGACACGGGTGTGACACTGGTTGTGGTCACTCACAACGAAGAGCTCGCCTCGATGATGCACAGATGCCTTAAGCTCAGCGACGGTAGCCTCAAGCCGGTGGAAAAGATCGGTGCAGGCCTGTCGGATCTTCGAAGGGATGAAGCCCTATCGGGTCATATGTGAAAAGAGGAAGTCTTTTAATGGGAAGGCCTTTTAAGATTGCCATGGTTTGTGTTGCGCTTTTATTTGTGAATCTTTCGGGGCCTGCCAAGGCGGAAGATACAAAACCCAGAGTGGCCCTCGTTCCTTTCACCGTGGTGGGAATTCCGGAATCGGATTTTTCCAGGGTTTTTCTGGAGGTTATGAGAGAGACCTTTCTTGATGAAGGCCTTGATACGGTGCCCTATGAGGAAGTTCTTAGGGCTGTGGGCACCAGAGTTATCTCGTCTCACTCGGAAGCCAGGTCCCTTGGAAGGAAAGCAATGTGGGATTACGTGGTTTGGGGAAGTGTAACGGGTATTGGTCGCAGGTTGAGTATAGATGCCAGAATAACACCGGTTCGGAAAGTCGATGAAGAACCCGGAGTCTTTTATGCCGAAGCCGAAAATAAAGAAAAACTTGCCGTAGCCACGGGTGAAATTGCCAGAAAGGTATTCGCCTACCTTCATAGAGAAAACATAATTGCCGAAGTCAGGATTGAAGGAAACGAGCGAATTGGAGACGATGCAATCCTTGCGGAAATAAAAACATCACCGGGAGATATCCTCAACCCAAAACAGATTGCCGAAGACATCAGATCCGTTTACAAAATGGGCTATTTCGAAGACATAAGGGTGGATGTGAAAGACAAACCAGGGGGCAAAGTTCTGATATTCTACGTCAAAGAAAATCCTATTGTTAAAGACATTGTCATTAAAGGTAACAAAGAAATAGATGACAAAGATATTATGGCCGTTGTTTCGACGAAGCAGTTCTCGGTGCTGAAGCGGAAACAGCTTGCAGATGACGTGCAGAGCATACTTGACCTCTATCACCAGAAAGCCTTTTTTGATGCAGAGGTAACTTATGAGGTCGATTTTCCCAGAGACCCGAGACAGGCAAGGGTTACCTTCAGGATAAAAGAGGGGAAAAAATTTTACATTAAGAAGATTACCTTTGAAGGCAATAAATCTTTCACGGAGCGCAAACTCAGATCCGTTATGCAAACAAAAGAGAAAAGTATCCTGTTTTTCTGGGATCGAGAGCGGGGTGTTTTGAAAAATGATGTGCTTGACACGGATGTTGACAGACTGACGGCTTTCTATCACGATCACGGTTTTATGGATGCCCGTGTGGGAACCCCGCGAATCGAGAAACGGGAAGACGGTTTCTATATTGAAATTCCCATTGAGGAGGGACAGCGGTATAAGGTTAAAAGCTTCGAGATTACGGGAGATGAGGTTGAGGACCTGGAGAAGTTGAAGGATGAGTGGCATATAAAAGAAGGCGATTATTTCAGCCGGGACAGACTGAGAAAAGACGTGGAGATGCTTACGCGGCATTGTATGGATCTCGGGTATGCCCATGTGGAAGTCAGACCGAAGGTGACGAAGAAAAGAGATAACGTGGAAGCCTTCATAAATCTTGTGGTCAGCAAGGGACCGAAGGTGAAGATCGGGCGCATTGAAATTTCGGGTAACACCAAGACGAGAGACAAGGTCATAAGACGGCAGTTCCAGATTGCTGAAGGCGATACCTTCAGTGCCACCAAGATTCAAAATTCGGAAACCAAGCTAAAACGCCTGGATTATTTCGAAGAAATTCAGATCGAGCCCAGAGAGACCGATTCGCCTGAGGTGATGGATCTCCATGTTAAGGTAAAGGAAAAACTCACGGGGTCGATCAGCGCAGGAGGAGGCTACTCTTCCGATGAGGGCCTTTTCGTGGGGGGAGAAATATTGCAGAGAAACCTCATGGGGCGTGGGCAGTATCTGGCCCTGAGAGCCCATCTGGGTCAGGATACCCAGCGATACTCTCTCGGTTTCCTCGAACCCAGCTTGTTTGACTCGTATTATTTTCTTGGAGTAGATGCCTATAACTGGGTCAGGGAGTACTCGGACTTCACCAAAGACGCTCAGGGCTTCAGAATAAGGTCTGGAAGGTCTTTCGGAAACTGGAGCAGTTTTTCCGTGGAATATACCTTTGAAAACGCCGAAATTGAGGACGTAGACGAAGATGCGGCATCCATTATCAAAGAACAGCAGGGAAGGCAGATCAAAAGCTCTGTTGCCTTCGGAGTTGAACGCGATTCTACAGACCATCCTTTCCTTCCGACGAAAGGCTCGATAAACCGGGTAAGCGTCGAGTTTGCAAGCAGTTACCTGGGAAGTGACAGCAGTTTTGCCAAGTACGAGGTAGCCTCGGGGTGGTACATACCGCTCTTCTGGAAGCTTACGGGCTTTGTAAAAGGTGAAGTGGGCTGGATCAACAAGATCGGCGATGAACCCATACCCTTATTCGATCGCTTTTTCCTGGGGGGTATAAATTCCGTCAGGTCTTACGAATGGGGAGAGTTGGGGCCACGAGATCCCGAAACCGGAGACCGCATCGGGGGGACAAAATACGGATTGTTCAATGCGGAAGTTATATTTCCGATATTTGAGGAGATAAATCTAAAGGGAGTTATCTTTTTTGATGCGGGCAACGCCTTCGACGAGGACGAAACCTTTGATGTGTCGAAGTTTAAGATGGGAATTGGAGGTGGTGTGCGCTGGATGTCGCCCTTTGGGCCTTTGCGGATTGAATGGGCCTTCAATCCCGATCCCGACGAGGGAGATTCTCGCAGCACATGGCAGTTTTCAATGGGAGCGTTTTTCTAAAGGAGAAAGGGGTTATACCATGGTTGAGAGATGGTGCTCTGTTATGATCAGATTCTTTTTGTCGGCCTTTTTCGTTTGCCTGATGGTCGGTCAGGTCCGGGCGGATGTAAAGATCGGCTTTTTCGATCTGGACAGGGTTTTGAGAGAATCCAAATGGGGTCAGGATGTTCAGGCAAAACTGAAAGCCGAGGAAGAAAAGCTCAAAGCACAGATTACGGCAAAACAGGAAGAATTCCGCAAACTCCGGGAAGACTTTCAGAAAAAACGGTCTATTATGGGAGAGGAAGCCAGAAAGAAAAAGATTGACGAACTCAGGCAGAAACAGGAAGAAGGCCAGCGTTTTATCATGGAAAGCCAGCAGAAGATGCAAAACCTTGGCGAGGAATTGATGAAACCGCTGGTGGAAAAAGTCTTCGAGGTTGTGAAGGAGCTGGCGAAGAAGGAAAAGCTGGATTTTGTCTTTGAAGCCCGCAGAAGTGGGCTTGTTTACGGTGAGGACAAGTATGACCTCACGAAGAAAATAATAGAAATGGTCGACAAAGCCAGGCCAGCAGCGAAATGAAGGGCAAATCTTTTTCATTACGGGATATAGCAGAATTTACCGGATCCAGAATAGTAGGGGATCCCACGGTTACCATCACCGGGGTTGCCGCCTTCGATTCGGCCAGGCCGGGCGATATAACCTTTGTTGCTCAAAAGAAACTTCTTAAAGCTTTTTCGGACTGCCGCGCAAGTGCCGTGATTACCAGTGCCGAGCTTGAACCGCTGGTTATGAAGCTGGGCAATTTTTCTCTTCTGGTTTCGGACAGTCCGCAGCTTACTTTTGCAAGAGTTGCAAATCTTTTTTTTGAATTCCCCATGCCTGAACCGGGAATTCACCACTCTGCAATTGTGGCACCCTCGGCACGGGTGTCTCCTTCGGCGCATCTGGGACCCTTCGTTCATGTGTCGGAGGAAGCCGAAATCGGCGAAAGAAGTGTACTTATGACAGGGGTTTATGTGGGAAGGAATGTAACAATAGGGAGCGGATGCGTTATCTTTCCCCGGGTGGTGATACTCGATGGATGCGTCATAGGCAACAACGTCGTAATACACGCCGGAACCGTGATAGGAAGTGATGGATTTGGTTATGTGGCGGACGAGAAAGGACAACATGTGAAAATCCCTCAGGTTGGCAGTGTGGTAATTGAGGACGACGTCGAGATAGGAGCAAATTGTACCGTGGATCGCGCAACTTTTGGTGCAACCCGCATAGGGAAGGGCACCAAAATCGACAATCTGGTCCATATCGCTCACAACGTGGTAATAGGTCAACACTGCATTCTTGCCGGTCAGGTTGGAATTGCCGGCAGTTCCCGCATAGGCAATCATGTTATTATGGCCGGTCAGGTTGGGATTGCCGATCATGTCACCATCGGAGATGGAGTCAGAATTGGCGCAAAAAGCGGTGTTGCCGCCAATGTGCCGCCCAGAACTGATGTTGTTGGTATTCCGGCCATCCAGAAGGACGATTTATTCCGGCTCTATGCCAACATTAAACGCATAGAACGGCTCAAGAAAGACATTGAAAGGCTGAAGGAGTTCGTAAAAGATTTTGTAAGTCGGCAGGGTTCAAGTAAAGGCGGCGGAGATCGAAAAAATGACGGATGAACAGAAAATTCAGGAGATTCTCAATGTTTTGCCTCATCGTTACCCCTTTTTGATGATAGATCGGGTACTTTCCGTGTCGGACGATGAAGCGGTCGCCATCAAAAATGTGAGCATTAACGAACCTTTCTTTCAGGGTCATTTTCCCGACGAGCCCATTATGCCGGGGGTGCTAATTGTTGAAGCACTGGCGCAATTGGGAGGAATTTTTGCCTTCCGTTACCAGAAGGCCGACTCAGGGCGGGGCTATTTTATGGGTATGGACAAGGTAAGATTTAGAAAACCGGTCTATCCCGGAGATCAAATCAAACTCCAGGTCAGGTTGCAGAAAAAGAAAGGTTCGGTTTACAGGTTTGAAGGCACGGCTTCTGTTGATGGGCATGTTGTTTGTGAGGCCGAACTGCTGATCATTGTGAAAGAAACTCTTAATGAATAGGAATCCAGATGGTAACAGTTCATCCAACGGCAATTATCAGTCCTTCAGCCAGGATAGGAGATGGAACCGTTGTCGAAGCCTATACGGTAATCGGGCCTGAGGTAGTAATCGGTCGAGAAAACCGCATAGGCCCTCATGTGGTTATCACGGGAAGAACACACATCGGAGATTGCAATCGTATATACCCCTTCGTCTCCATAGGCTATCCCCCTCAGGATTTGAGTTATAGTGATGAACCGACAGAGGTGGTGATAGGAAATCACAACGTTATACGGGAGGGGGTTACCATACACAGAGGCACCGTGAGGGGTAGAGGGCGAACCGAAATAGGAGATCACAACTACCTTATGGCCTGGTGCCATGTCGCTCACGACTGTGTAATCGGAAACCACGTCATCATGGCAAACGGTGCTACACTGGCCGGCCATGTAACGATTGGTGACCATGCCGTTGTTGGGGGACTGGTGGCGGTTCATCAGTTCGTTCGCATTGGAGAGTACGCCTTCATAGGGGGCAAATCTGCCATTAGCATGGATGTGCCGCCCTTCATGCTGGTTTCTTCCGAGAGGGAGACGAGGGTTTTCGGACCCAATAAAGTCGGACTGAAGAGAAAAGGCTTTTCTACCGAGGCTCTAAAGGCCCTTAAAAAGGCGTATAAAATTCTCTTCAGGTCGGGGCTAACCAGAAAGGAAGCTATAGAAAAGGTTAAAGAGGAACTGGGCGGAGTGCCTGAAGTCACCAGGCTTGTGGATTTCGTTGAGTCGGGAAGTCAGAGGGGGATCACCAGGTAGGCATCTCAGGGGATTTTATGAATTCCGTGGAAAAGATCGGTTTGATTGCGGGTAGTGGACAGTTTCCTGTTCTATTTGCACGGGCGGCAAAGAAGGCCGGAAGGTCTGTTGTGGCCGTTGGGTTTGAGGGCGAAACAGATCCGGCTCTGAAAGATGAGGTGGACGTATTCTACATGTTGAAGCTGGGGCAGCTCGGGCGTCTGATCGAGTGCTTTCATCGTCACCGGGTAAGACGGGCCGCCATGGCAGGAGCAATAAACAAGAGACGGCTTTACTCCAAAATAAAGCCCGATTGGCGTGCAGTACGCTTTGCACTGAAGCTCAAGAGAAAAAGCGATGATTTTCTCCTTAGGGCCTTTGCCGACGAACTCGAAAGTGAAGGTATAAAGATTGAGCCCTCTACCGAATTCCTGCCGGAGTTGCTTGCACCTGAAGGAATTCTCACACGAAACCGCCCCAGCTGGAGGGAGCGCAAAGACATAGAGTTCGGATGGCGTGTGGCCAAGGAGTACGGAAAACTCGACGTTGGTCAGTGTGTGGTCGTCAAGGATCAGGCGGTGGTTGCCCTGGAGGGAATAGACGGAACCGATGCAACCATACGCCGTGGAGGAATGCTCTGCGGTAACGGAGCTGTGGTTATTAAAGTCAGCAAGCCGGGTCAGGATTTGAGATTTGACGTTCCTGCCGTGGGTCTCCAGACCATAAGGGTCATGAAAGAGGTAAATGCTCGAGTTCTGGTAATAGAATCGGGCAAGACTCTCATGTTCGACAGAGACCTCATGATAGAGGAAGCGGAACGGGCGGGTATCTGCATCATATCGATGAATTCTGAGGAAGACGTTAGGGATGAAAGCGTATCCGCAGTACCTGTTGAAATGAGCGTCATGCGGCGCAACAGGCATTGCCCGGACACTGAAGCCGTAAGGGTTGCAGTGGTTGGTGTTGGATATCTGGGTACTTTTCATGCAAGGAAGTATGCTGCGATACCAGAAGCTCAGCTTGTGGCCGTAGTGGACATAGTGGAAGAGAGAGCCAAACGGGCGGCAGAAGAGCTTTCAACGAGTTTTTATACAGATCATAGAGAATTGCTGAAGGATCTGTCGGGAAAAATAGATGCCGTAAGTGTTGTCACGCCTACGGTAGAACATTTTTCGATAGCTAAAGATTTTCTGGAAGCGGGCATTCATGTTTTCGTGGAAAAACCTTTTACCAGGACGCCGGCCGAGGCCGAAAGGCTGATAGAACTTGCTGACAGGAAGGGCTGTATCATCCAGGTGGGTCATCTGGAGAGGTTTAATCCCGCTTACAAAGCGATTTACCCCCTGGTGTCCTCTCCATTGTTTATCGAAGCTCACAGGCTCAGCCCCTATACGGAAAGATCAACGGACGTAGATGTTATCCTGGATATCATGATACATGATCTTGATATTTTGCTTTCCTTCGTTGACTCTCCCATTGCTGAGATTCGGGCCTCCGGAGCCCCTGTGCTGACGTCGAAACCGGACATTGCAACGGTGAGGTTGGAGTTCGAGAACGGGCTGGTTGCCAACTTAACGGCCAGCCGTGTTTCCATGAAGTCCTTGAGAAAAGTTCGCATCTTCCAGGAAAATGGGTACATAGCCGCCGACTTCAAGGACAGGCGGGCATATATGATAAGTCGTCCTGCCGGTTGTGGCGACGGCGTTACTTACACTGAGCTCGATGTCGTGGACGGTGACGCTCTTGAAGAAGAGCTACGCTCTTTCATCTCCTGCGTCCGTACCGGGTCGAAGCCTCTTGTTGACGGAGCTACGGGAAAACGTGTTCTTGAACTTGCCGATATGATATCGGAACGGATCCGGGAGGGGCTTAACCGCTTTTCCCTGTGTGGAAGAGGTCTCCTGCATTGCGAAAAACCCAACTTCGGCCTGTCCAATTAGCATTATGAAGATAGTGATTTCTGCAGGTGAGCCTTCCGGTGAGTTGTACGGTAACGAATTAATAAGGTATCTCGGCCGCTATGTTGATGGAGAATACTTCGGTCTTTTTGATGGCCAGTTTGAAAACCCGACGGTAAAGGGGATAATTACCGGCCCGACCTGCAGGAATTCTTCGGGTGTTATCGGTCTTTCCGAGGCCTTCAGGGTTCTTCCCGAATTTTTGAATACCCTCTCACGCGTTAAGAAATTCGTCGAGAAAGAAAAACCGGAGGCGGTTATTCTGATTGACTATCCGGAGTTTAACCTCCGCCTTGCCGAATACGCCAAAAGACAGGGTAGCAGAGTGTTCTATCTGGCGCCTCCTCAGGTTTGGGCCTGGCGTGAATGGAGGATTAAAACCCTCAGGCGCTACGTGGATGAAGCCATAGTATTTCTCCCCTTTGAAGAAAGTTATTACCGCCGTAAGGGGATAAATGCTTACTTTCTGGGTCATCCTTTAATCGACCTTTTGTCCAGTACGGGTAGTCTTGAAACACCGGGTCCTGAGTCTGAAAGCCTGAAAATTGCAATCCTGCCTGGGAGCAGACCTTCAGAATGGAGACATCACTTCGACGTTGTGGCTGGAGTAATGGCACGGATATTGAGTGAGTTTCCAGGTGCGTGGTTCATACTGCCGCTACCTCCAGGAACGGCTCCGGTACTTGAAGGGTTTCTTGAAAAGGGCTTCAGGCGTCATCCACAGGTTTTTGAAAAGGTTCGGGTTGTCAGAAACGGTAGATACGATGCATTAAGAGGGTGCGAGGTCGGAATTGTGGCATCGGGAACTGCCACTCTGGAAATGGCGCTTCTGGGTATTCCTATGGTAGTGTTCTACCGGGTGGATCCTCTAAGTGCCATGGTGGGAAGGCTCTTTATAAAAGCACCTTTTGCTTCACTTCCAAATCTGATCATCAAAAGATATCTCGTTCCCGAACTGCTACAGGATAGTGCAACCACGGAGGTAATTTTCCGATTTGCAAGACTGCTGATCTCTTCTTCCGAGCTGAAGCTGTTGCAAAAAAGAGGTTTTGATATTATCAGGAAGAGCCTGGGGCAGGCGGGGGTTTGGCAAAGAATTGCACAACATTTAAGCACCAGTATCGGGAAGTATTGAGAATGGCCGGAAAGCCTTACTTTTATGCATTGAGATCCACCGTATGTAATCGGCCGGGCTGGTTGTCCCGTTTTCTGGATTTATTGAAGCCCTACCTGCTCCGCCTAATGCTTGCCGGATTATGCATGATCGGGGTTTCCGCCTTTACGGCCCTTATGGCCTATCTCATAAAACCGGCAATGGATGATATATTTGTAAGAAAAGATATCCGCATGTTAAAGGTTATGCCCTTCGTGGTGCTGGCCGTGTTTTTTCTGAAAGGCCTGTGCCAGTGGGCCAGCGATTATCTGCTTCAGCATGTGGGGTTGTCTGCCGTTGCATCGCTTCGCAGGCGCCTTTTTCACCATATCCTTCACATGCCGCTCTCATTCTTTGACCGTGAGTCCGGTGGCGTGCTCATAAGCAGGATTACCAATGACGTTCAGGAAATACAGAATGCCGTTAGTAAGGCCGTGACGGGGATTGTACGCGATGTGTTTATGGTATTAGGCCTGGTTTTCGTAATTTTCTATCAGAACTGGAGGCTTGCGCTGGTCGCCGTTGCAGTTCTTCCCGTGGCTTTTTTGCCGTTGTTCGTATTCGGACGAATACTGAGAAGGCTTGCTATGAAAGGTCAACAGGCCATGGCTCAACTTACCACGGTGGTACATGAAGCATTTCGAGGTATTCGTATCGTCAAGGCTTTCTGTCGGGAAGATCATGAAAAAAAACGTTTTGACAGTCGGAACGACAATTATGTCCGCTACGCCAGAAAGTCGGCGTGGTTTGACGCTCTTTCATCTCCTTTGATGGAATTCATAGGATCGATCGGCATTGCCTCCATAATGGCCTACGGAGGATATGAGGTCATAATGGGTCGTGCTACTCCCGGGAGTTTCTTTTCTTTTACGGGGGCTCTTCTGATGCTTTACAAGCCGGTGAAGAGCCTCAGCAAGGTGAATTCCTTCATACAGCGGGGGATTGCCTCGCTCGAAAGGGTATATGCAGTACTGGAGGGAAGTGATGGAGTAGAAAATACGGGAAGGTCGAGGTTGAAACCCATCAAGAAGCGGGTCGATGGTTTCGTTGAATTTCGCAATGTGACCTTTGGATATGGAGAAGAGCCAGTTTTGAAGGATCTTTCCTTCAGAGTATCTCCGGGAGAAATTGTAGCCCTGGTCGGGCCAAGCGGTGCAGGCAAAACATCTCTCGTCAACCTCATTCCCAGGTTTTACGACGTTTGGGAAGGATCGGTTCTGGTCGATGGTGTAGACGTTCGGGACATGGATCTGGAATATCTCAGACGTCAGGTTGCCCTTGTAACCCAGCAGAGCTTTCTCTTTAACGACACTATCAGAAATAACATAGCTTACGGATGGCCTCATCCGGATACTCCCCCGGACGAAGAGGCCATATTGACGGCAGTAAGGCTGGCTTATGCAGACGAGTTTATAGAGTGTCTGCCGGAAGGCCTTGATACCGTAGTAGGGGAGCAGGGTGTGCGCCTCTCGGGAGGACAACAGCAAAGGATCTGTATAGCCCGGGCCATACTGAAGGATGCTCCCATATTGATTCTTGACGAAGCTACGTCTTCTCTGGACAGTCAGGCAGAACTGGAGGTGCAGAAGGCTCTGGATAACCTGATGCGAGGCCGTACTACCTTCATCATCGCTCATCGGCTATCCACAGTACTTCGGGCGGACAGGATATTTGTTGTGTCAGAGGGGCGCATTGTGGAAGAGGGAAGCCATACAGATCTCATCGAACGGGGCGGGCTTTATGCACGGCTATACAGGCTTCAATTTTCAGGCTTATCAGACTTCAGTAAAAGCTCATCGGCAACCCAGTGATCTGTGTTAATTTTGCCGGAAATGAATAGTCTGTGGTGGCTTTTTTACAACATCACCTGGGTATTCGCATGGCCTTATATTCGGCTACTTAAAGCCATCCAGGAAGGTGCCTTTTCCCGGCCCCTCCGTATGATCCCGGAGGCTTTCCGTCAATGGCCGAACAGATCCGGACATTTCATATGGATTCACGCGATGTCTCTGGGCGAAGTGAACTCATCAATACCACTGGCCCTGGAATTTCAACGCAGGGGCTACAGAATCGTTTACTCTACCGGTACAAAATCGGGTTTCACGGCGGCTACCCGGCCTGTAAAGGAAGGTGGAAGCAAAATCGCCAACCCGGTTCTACCGATGCCCGTGGATGCACCGTGGTCTGCAAAGGATTTTATAAAGAACCTGAAGGTTTTTCAGCCGGTTGCGGCAGTCTTTACCGAAACGGATATCTGGCCAAACATGTTGGCCTTCTGTAAGAAGCTGAAAATTCCCCTCGTCCTGGTCAATGCCAGGATGCGCCCGTCTTCGTACAGATATCACAGGATTGCTTCAAAACTGGGGTTCAGATTGCTGGATTTTTTCGACGTCATCTTTGCCGCTTCCCGGTACGATGCCCTGCAAATGGCTGAAACGGTTTCCCGACCGGAGAAGGTTAGGTATGTGGGTAACATAAAGTGGGATGCCGCATTACTGTCAAGGTGGAGTGAAAACCGAATAGAACAACTGAGGCGGCAAATAGGCCTCGATCCCGGTCGCCCGGTATGGGTTGCGGGGAGTGTTCACCCCGGGGAGGAAAGCATTATTCTGGAGGTTCACCGTAAAATTAGGCGTGTAATACCCGACGCATTGCTCATTTTGGCTCCGAGAAAACTGGAACTTAAAGAAAAAGTAGCTAACAAGTGTTATTCCCTTGGATTGCCCTGCGGATTCCGGTCAGGGTCTGATAAAGTCAGCGGACTTTCTGTTTACGTGGTTGACACCTACGGAGAGCTCATGGGGTTTTATGCACTCGGAAGATGTGCGTATGTCGGGGGATCATTTGTACCCTTCGGGGGACATAATGTGCTGGAGCCGGCCGTTTACGGAATTCCCGTTTGCTGGGGACCCCACATTTTTAATTTTAAGGAAATAACCGAGGAGCTTCATGACAGATCTATCGGCTCTCTGACCCCCGACGCCGAAGACCTGTTTCTATGGGTAAGGGATCGTTTGCAACAAACAGAAAGAACAGAGATGTGCCCCATTCCGTCACCTGCACGAGAGATAGTCGATTTTATTCATCAAATCCTGGAGTCAATTAAGCCGGGATAAAAAACTCTTTTACCTGCCCTGAATGAGAACGTATACAAGCCTTCTGGGAACAGCCGATTCTTCTCTCGAAACTGCTTTCCGGCGAATAAGGCTCTTTTCCCTTTCCGTGTAAATCCTCCATAAAGAAGAAGTCAGGTAATCTGCAATTTTTTGCACGTACCACATGACAAAACGGTGTGAAACGAAGTGAACCTTCGGGACGTTTTTTATTAAAAAAGTTCCGAAAAGGCTGTTGTTTATAACCAGCGGGATGTTTAGTGTCAGTGCATAGGTGGTTCCGTATTTTAGGCTGCTTTTTTTTGTAATCTTGATTTCACTTGTCGTAACGTTTTTGTGATACCCGGTTTGTATTTCGGGAAGATTCTGAGGCTGGTGAAACAGTTCGAGCCTGGCAAAATCCGGCTGTAAAGGATTCAGAACCTCTATAAGGATCGGCAGAAGTGATTCGTGTTCTCTGACCTTATGTACCCGTATGCGATACTTCCAGAGCATGGCGAAAAGGCTTATGTAGCTCCATGTAGTGTGTTCGAATTGACCGGAACCGCTGCCGTAAAGGCATGAAAGATAGCCTATGCGCGCCATGAAAAGGGTGAGGAAAAAGGCCAGAGTACTTAAAAGACAGAAATTCATCAGAGGGTCAAGGTAGGGCAGGGTTAGCCCTGCTGTGCCAGTAAGAGCCGTAGTTAATCCAATGGTCGAGATTATAGCATTCTGCGAGAATCCTTTTTTTAGCAGACAGTGGTGGATATGATCGGTGTCCGGGTTAAAGATGCCGTGGCCTCTTAAAATCCTTCGCACCGTTGCCATCAACACGTCCGTTAAGGGCACCAAGAATATAAGCAGAGGTACACCGGGGCTTGATATACCGTCTTCTGAAGTGCAGGCCTTGAGCGCCAGAGCCGCCAGCTGGAATCCCAGAAAGTAACTTCCGGAATCGCCCATAAAAATACGGGCCGGGTTCATATTGAAGTGAAGAAAACCCAGACTTACGCCCATGATAATCACTGCGGGCAGGGCCAGGTATTCCCGATTGTTCTGTAAGCAGTAAAGCAGGAGAAAAAAGCCGGTTACGAAAGTGAGGGTTGTGGCGAGCCCGTCAACACCGTCCAGCAAATTAAAGCCGTTAATGATGATCAGGAACCACAGTATTGTAAAGGGAAAGGAGAACCATCCCAGATGGAGGGGTCCGGCAAAAGGCAAGTTTATCTGTGTTATTGTAAGCCCTCCGAAGTATGCACAGGACGCGGCAATAATCTGGCCGATTAGCTTGATTCCGGGAGTAAGACCAAGGACGTCATCGATCAGACCGGTTACAAAAACCAGACCACCGCCTATCAAAAGCCCAATCCACTGAGGCTTGTCAAGAATGTGCAAAATGGGTAGATGCAGTTTATAACACAGCCCCGCGTAAAACACTGCAAACGAAATGGTAAAGGCAGAAAACAGGGCAATACCTCCAACCCTGGGTATCGGTATCTGATGGACCTTCCTTTCAGAAGGTTTATCAAGAAGCTTATATTTATTGGCGAACCTCATCACCAGAGGTACAAGCAACATGACCGCAAGCCATGATAGAAAAAACACCGAAATCAGCAGAAAAAGATAACCCGGCTCCATATTCAAGGGCTTCCTTTATTGTTCGTACTGAGATTTCAAAGCTTTTAACATCATCCTGAGTGCCTTACGCCAGTGTACCGGCCTGTTCCATATACGCCAGGTGTCCCTTTTGTCCAAAACGCTAAATTGAGGTCTTTTGGCTTTTGATGGATATTCGGCAGAGCTGACGGGTACAATTTCAACCGGTTTTCTCCTCCATTCCCGGCTTTCTTCCTCAATGGCCACGGCGAAATCGTACCAGCTCGCAACACCGGCATCGGTGAAGTGAAAAATCCTGCTTTTGTACGAGTCGAAATTCACCGCCAGAAACCATAAAAACGATGCCAGATTGAAAGCCCACGTAGGTGTTCCCACCTGATCGTGTACCACCTTCACGATTGCCTCTTTTTCGAAAAGCGAGAGCATTGTTTTGACAAAATTTTTTCCGTAGATTGAATACAGCCAGGCGGTGCGGACCACAATGGTGGACTGTCGGTAGAGCTCGAGAAGTATTTGTTCTCCTTCGAGCTTGCTCTTTCCGTAAACACTTATTGGATTGGGAGTGTCGTTGATGGTATAAGGCCTGGAAGTAAGCCCGTCGAAGACAAAGTCCGTAGATATATGTATAATCCCGGCGTTTCTTTTCCGACATTCTTCGGCAAGTATCCTAACGCCCTCTTTGTTCACAAGGAATGCTTTTTCTGCTTCCTCTTCGGCTCTGTCCACCGCCGTGTAGGCCGCACAATTAATAACTATGCTGGGTTTCCATTGCTCCAGTGCGGCCCTGACGGATTCCCGTGATGTTATATTCAGTTCCGATGGAGAACACACAATTACCTGTAGACCTTCCGGGCTGCACTTTTCGAGCTCCGAGCTTAACTGCCCACCCCCTCCGGTTACAATAACCCTGATTCTGTTGCCCATATTATTCCCCGCTGAGTTATTCAAAGACTTCTGCTTCCGCCAGGGTTTTGCCCCTGGCATCCTTGGCCGATATTATCGGTTTTTTTCCGTCCAGTGGCCAGGAAATACCGATGTCTGGATCGTTCCATATTATTGTTCTGTCGCACTCAGGATGGTAGAAATCCGTGGTCTTATAGAGAACTTCCGCCCAATCCGATAAAACCAGAAACCCATGGGCAAAACCGGCAGGTATATAGACCTGCTTTTTGTTATCCGCCGAAAGCCTTATACCGAACCATCTTCCAAAGGTTGGCGAACTCTTTCTGATGTCCACGGCAACGTCGAAGATTTCTCCCACCACAACCCTCACGAGCTTGGCCTGAGGATGGCATATCTGGTAATGCAAGCCCCTTATGACAAACCTTCGTGATCTTGAATGGTTGTCCTGCACGAATTTTTCTGCAATACCTAATTCCCTGAAGACCTTCTCGTTATAGCTTTCGAAGAAGTAACCCCTTTCGTCTTCATAAATCGTGGGCTCCAGCACAAGGAGCCCGGGGATTTCGGGTACGGAATGGGCGCGCATGCCAACTCTCCTGTTCAACGGCATTTTACTTTCGGGACCTGAGATAATATAACATCACTGAGTGATTACAAGACCAAACATATGGAAAAGGAGGGCATCATGCAATTGTGGCCCTTGCGTCTAAACATTCGTCAGAAAATTATCATAGGACTGGCCTTCGTTTATCTTACGATTCTGCTCGTCGGGGGGCTTTCTTACTTCCTTCTAACAGAGATGAAACGCAAGGCCGAATTTGTTTCTATCTGTGATGATCTCAACAACTCAATCCTGGAAATGCGACGTTTTGAGAAAAACTTCTTCCTCTACGGTTCAACCTCATCCCTTGAAAAGATAAGTGAATACATAGACGAAAGCGTTAAACTAATCGACACGATGTTGCCGAGGCTTAAGGGATTGAAGGGCAGTAATAAGCTTCTTCAGATCAGGCAGGAACTTCAGGGATATCGCGATGTGGTTCAGGCCATAAAGGAGAGTGTGGCGAAGAAAGATCTCGAGCGACTGCACGCCCTGCAGGATGAGCTCAGAGATGCAGGAAAAAAGATCACCGGGGAGGTAGAAGAACTTACACGCTACGAAAGGGAGAGGATTCATGCTATTATTGACAGCCTCAGGTATCAACTGATCACCGTTCTTTTCATTGTTCTAATAGCCGGTGCTCTTTTTATTCCTCTCGTATCCCGAAAAATTGTCCGCCCCTTAAGGGTGATCGAAAAAAGCATGCTTCGCATTGCCGGAGGAGACTTCAAGCCCCTTCCTGTTATGCAAACCTACGATGAGACTCAAAAAGTGGTCGAGGCTTTTAACAAGATGGTGGCGGAACTGGAACGACGCCAGGAACAGCTGGTTCAGGCGAAAAAACTCTCCTCTCTGGGCATTCTTACTTCTGGCATAGCCCATCAGCTCAACAATCCTCTTAATAACATTTCAACGTCCTGTCAGATCCTTCTTGAAGATATGGACAACATGGATCCGGAATTGGTTAAAAAAATGATATCCAACGTGGACCATGAAGTCGGACGAGCCAGAGACATAGTTAAGGGGCTACTGGAGTTTTCTCGTGTTCGGGAATTTTCTCTGGTGCCCACCAGGCTCAAGGATGTGGTTGACAAAACCCGCAGGCTTGTCTCCAGTCAGATACCGTCGTGGGTTGACGTGGAAATAGATGTACCTGAAGAAATAGTTGTGGAAATTGATAGTCCACGAATGCAGCAGGTATTTCTCAATCTCTTCATGAACTCCATTCATGCAATAGGAAACGATGCCGGGAAGATCACCGTAAGAGCTCGCGCAACCGGCGAAAAGGTGGTAATAGAGTTTGAAGATACGGGATGTGGAATACCGAAAGAGCATCTGGATAAAATTTTTGATCCCTTTTTTACGACCAAGGAAGTCGGGGCAGGAACGGGTCTCGGATTGTCCATAGTTTACGGTATCATAGAAAAACATAGCGGTGAGATAGGTGTGGAGAGTGAACCGGGCAAGGGAACTAAATTTATCATAACTCTACCCATCAGAAGGGATCACGGGGAACAGGAGGAAGAACTACAGGATGTCGCGAATACTGGTGGTCGAGGATGAGAAAACGGCAAGGGAGAATCTGAAATACATTCTCGAAAAAGAAGGGTACGAAGTGGTAACGGCAGAATCGGGTGAGAAGGCCGTCGCCCTTCTTGAGACGGAGGATTTCGACCTGGTTATTACGGATCTGAGAATGAAAAACATTGACGGCATGGAGGTTCTTGAGCGTACAAGGGAGCTGTGTCCCGAAGCTGAGGTAATAGTCGTAACTGCTTACGCCACCGTCGAATCCGCCGTTGAAGCCATGAAAAAGGGAGCCTATTACTACCTGGCCAAGCCTTACCAGATTGATGAAGTAAGGGTTCTCGTTCAGAAAGCTCTGGAAAAAAGTGCTCTCAAAAAAGAAGTACACGAATTAAGACGCAGGATTAACAAGAGTCAGGACAGCGGCCCCGTTATTGTGGGAAAAAGTCCCAAAATGGTTCAGTTGCTGAATCTGGTGCAACACGTAGCTCCGGCGGACTGCAATGTATTGATAATAGGCGAGACGGGAACGGGCAAGGAGCTGATAGCCCGTATGCTGCATCACCTTAGCCCTCGCAGAGATAAACCTTTTGTGGCCATAAATTGTGGTGCTTTCACCGAGGAGCTTCTGGCCAATGAGCTGTTCGGTCATGAAAAGGAAGCTTTTACCGGAGCGGTTTCAACCAAAAAGGGCCTTCTTGAGGCCGCAAACGGCGGTACCATCTTCCTGGACGAAATTGGGGAGATGCCCCAGTCCATGCAGGTGAAATTGCTGAGAGTTCTTCAGGAAAGAAAGGTGATAAGAGTTGGTGGTACCAGGGAAATTCCTCTTGACGTCAGAGTTGTAGCCGCAACCAACAGGAATTTGCTGAAAGACGTGAAGGAGGGAAGGTTTCGTCAGGATCTCTATTACAGACTAAACGTTATAACTCTCAATGTTCCACCCCTTGCCGAACGCCGTGACGACATTCCTCTGCTGTGTCAGTATTTTGCCGAAAAATATGCCACGGCACAAGACAAAGAGATCAGAGAGATATCAGAAGAGGTTATTGACATTCTCATGAATTACGAGTTTCCCGGAAATGTGAGAGAACTGGAAAACATAATGGAGCGGGCCGTGACCCTGTGCAAGGGCGACCGGATAGAGCCCATTCACCTGCCCCCGGATTTACAACAGCTGTCCTTAAAGTATTCCCGGCCGAGGCCTCAGGAATTTCTAACCCTTGAAGAGTACGAAAAAGATTACATCCTCTGGGTTCTTAAAAAGGTAAAATGGAATAAAACAAGGGCTGCCGAAATCCTGGGCATAGATAGAGTGTCCCTCTGGAGGCGTCTCAAAAAGTGGGAGATTGTCTGACTGACCGCAGGGGAGATCACCCTACGGCCTGTTTCTTATCTTATTTAGAACGTTCGCAAAGTTCTATCAGAACGCCATAGGTGGACTTGGGATGCAGAAAGGCTATTTTGGCTCCACCTGCTCCTATTCTTGGCTTTTCGTCGATGAGCTTTACGCCTTTCTGCTTGAGTTCCTCCAGAGCTTCCTCAAGGTTCTCCACCTGAAAGGCGATATGCTGTATCCCTTCTCCCCGCTTTTCAATGAACTTGGCAACAGGCCCATCAGGATCCGTTGATTGTAAAAGCTCTATTTCGGAGTCTCCCACAGGAAAAAATGCCGTTGTGACCTTTTGTTCTGCCACCGTCTCCATGCCCTCGAAGGGAATACCCAGAACATCCTCATAAAGTCTTCTCACTTCTTCTATGTTTTTTACGGCCACGCCGATATGATCAATCTTCAGAACCTTCATGGTCAGGCTCCTTTTATGGTTATCGTTTTCTGACGTTTTTCCGAATAAATTCCACAATCTGACCGGTGGGCGTCCCGGGACCGAAGATCTCGGCCACGCCCATTTTCTTCAGCTCTTCTGCATCATCCTGAGGTATTATTCCTCCGCCAATCAGCATGACATCGTTCATTCCTTTCTCTCGCAACAGTTCAAGCACTCGAGGGAAGAAGTACATGTGAACCCCGGAAAGAGAGCTTATGCCTATAACATCGGCATCTTCCTGAAGGGCGGTTTCTACTATCATCTCGGGAGTTTGCCTGAGCCCGGTGTAAACGACTTCCATACCGGCTTCCGCAAGGATACGAGCAAGGAGCTTAGCCCCCCGATCATGCCCGTCCAGTCCCGGCTTCGCTATTATTACCTTGATCTTTCGTTCCTGAGATTCCTGAGACATGGAAAATCCCTCCCCATCGTTTCACCAATCCTGCCTTTATATAAAGGACTCCGGCCTGTATTCTCCGAAAATTTCACGCCACAGGTCACATATTTCACCGACGGTTGCCCTGGCCTTTACCGCCTCTATTACGGCCGGCATGACATTCTGATCGCTCATGGAAACTTCCCGCAGATACTCAAGGGCTTCCCGCCACTTCTTCTGATCCCTCTGCTGCCTGAGTTTCCTCACCTTTTCGGCTTCTCTCCTGCCGACCTCCATGTCCACTCTTAGCAGGTTGGTCGGTGGAGGCTCGTCCATCACGTATTTGTTAACCCCCACGTAGACCCGCTCTCCCGACTCTATTTCCTTCTGAAAACGGTAGGCACTTTCCTGAATTTCCTTTTGTATGAACCCCTGTTCTATGGCGGCAAGAGTTCCGCCCATTTCGTCGATCTTTTTTATGTAATCGTCGATTTGCTTTTCGATCTGATTCGTTAGGGCTTCTACGTAATAAGAGCCGGCCAGAGGATCTATCGTGTCGGTAGCCCCGCTTTCTTCGGCTACTATCTGCTGAGTCCTCAGGGCTACGGTTACTGCCTGCTCGGTGGGAAGACAGAGGGCTTCGTCGTAAGAGTTCGTATGAAGCGACTGGCAACCTCCGAGAGCAGCAGCAAAGGCCTGAAGAGTAACCCGGACGATATTGTTCAGCGGTTGTTGCGCCGTGAGGGTTACACCCCCTGTCTGTACATGATAACGCATCATCATGGATCGTGGGTTTTTGGCTCCGAATCGCTCTTTCATAATCTTCGCCCAGTAGCGTCTGCCGGCCCTGAACTTTGCGACCTCTTCGAGAACGTTGGTAAAGGCATTGAAGAAAAAGCTCAGGCGTGGTGCAAAGGTGTCCACGTCGAGACCACGATCTATGCAGGCCTGGACATAGGCGATTCCATCGGCAATGGTAAAGGCCATCTCCTGAGCGGCCGTCGCCCCGGCCTCTCTTATGTGGTAACCGCTAATGCTGATGGTATTCCATCGTGGCACATGCTGGAAGCAGTATTCAATAAGATCAACGGTAAGCCTCATGCTGGGCTTCGGCGGAAATATGTATTGACCCCTCACCGTGTACTCTTTGAGAATATCGTTCTGAACGGTGCCTCCCACTTTATCAAAGGGAACACCCTGTTCTTCGGCAATGGCAAGATACATGGCAAGGAGTATCGTGGCCGGAGCGTTTATGGTCATGGAGGTGGTAACTTTGTCCAGAGGAATCCCGTCAAAGAGAACTCTCATGTCCTCTATTGAGTCAATAGCAACCCCCACTTTGCCGACTTCTCCTACGGCGAGAGGATGATCGCTGTCGTAACCCGACTGAGTTGGAAGGTCAAAAGCTACACTTAAACCCGTCTGTCCCTGTTCTAAAAGGTATCTGAAACGGGCATTCGTCTCCTTTGCACTCCCAAAGCCGGCATACTGCCGCATTGTCCAGACTCTTCCCCTGTACATGGTGGGCTGAACCCCCCGGGTGAAGGGATATGCCCCGGGATATCCCAGATCACGTTCGTAATCAAAATCCGCTATGTCCAGCGGTGTGTACAGCCTCTCAACGGGTGTACCCGACACCGTCGTGAAAACCCGTTTCCTTTCCGGTGCCTTTTTCAGCGCCGGTTCCAGGACCTTGGCCTCCCATTCCTGCTTGCTTTTTGAAACTTTATCGAGCTTCTCCCTGTCGAACATAGCTCCCTCCTCAGAAAACGAAAGCTTGCCAAAGTAGCGAACAGTACCTAGCATAATGTCTGTTATTACAAACAAAGTTCAGAACCTGTAAACACTATACATGAATAGCTCTCTATCGGTGAAGACAAAAAAGATGTCAGGTAAGGAGGAATCCTTATGAACATCTGTGAATTGATTGAGAAAGTGAGGCGTAACGTTGATTATGTGAAGGTCGGAATGATAGTCTGCCATAACGGTGTTGTAAGGGCTACTACAAGGGACGGAAGACCGGCGGAAAAGCTGAAGATTAAAAAGGATCAGGAGGCCTGGGATAAGGTGCTTCAGGAAATGCGTTCCCGTCCGGGAATTGCAGCCGTTGAGGCCTATCTCCACGAGGGTGAACGCAAAGTCGGAGAAGACGTTCTTCTTGTCGTAGTGGCGGGCGACATAAGAGAAAACGTTTTTCCCGTCCTGGAAGAGACGGTAAACCGCCTTAAAAGCGAAGCCATAAAGAAGGAAGAAACCGTAATCGTGTCTCCTTAACGCCAACACAATTATTTAGAGGACTTATACCGTATCGAAGGCCTCTTTCATAGCTTCTTCAAATACGGATAAGTCCTCGCGTGTAAAAAGGCAGAAAGCCACCCTTGAAAGGGTCGTCTGTTCTTTTTCCAGAAATTCCTTTACCGTCCTGAGCATAATTCGGGCACAACGATCCTTGGGGAAGCCGAAGATTCCGGTGCTTATTGCAGGAAAGGCAATGGAAGAACAACCCTTCTCGGTAGCCCGAAGCAGGCTGTTCCACGTGGCATTCCTGAGCTTGCGGTCCTCGTCTCCTTCGCCGTATCTGGGGCCTACGGCGTGAATGACGTATTTTGCTTTAAGGTTTCCGGCCCCGGTGACTACGGCGTTTCCGACGGTTGTCCCCCCTATGCGGTTGCATTCTTCTTGTATCGAAGGTCCTCCTTTTTTGCGAATTGCTCCTGCTACTCCACCGCCGAGGATAAGCTGTTCGTTGGCGGCATTGACTATTGCGTCCGTATCCATCTCGGTAATATCGCCCTGAACCAGCTCAACCACCTTCCCTTTCACCTCCAGCTTCATAGGGCACCTCCTTTTAACCCGAGGTCTCTTCTGGCCTCGTCCACCACACGGCGGACGTCGGGCATACATCACCTGCCTTCGGGGTGCACATCCCGGCACTTGCAGGAACCGGCTCTTTTTGATGCCGCTATTTGCTCAAGTATTACGGACCTGCCACCATTTTTCCTGACATCTTCTGCGATCTCTTCTTCACCGTACCCAAAACAGAAACAAACAATTTTATTCGCCATTGGAAAATTCCTTTCCCTCAGATTTTGCCATTTCCCGGAGAACCCTGGGCAGGATGCCTCCATGAATGTAATACGAAATCTCAACCGGCGTATCAAGTCGGCATATCACGTCGAACTCAAGGTCTTTACCGGGTCGCCTGGCCACGACCTTTAGCCTGCAACGGGGTTTCATTTCTGGGGATATACCCTTTATTGAAAAAACCTCGTGCCCGGAAAGGCCCAATTTTTCTGCCGACTGACCATCCGGAAACTGGAGGGGCAATACACCCATACCGATAAGGTTACTTCTGTGAATTCTTTCAAAGCTTTCGGCAATTACGGCTCTAACCCCCAGCATGGCCGTACCTTTGGCGGCCCAGTCCCGACTGCTCCCCGTTCCGTACTCCTTCCCGGCTATTACAATTAAGGGCACTCCTTCTGCCCGATACCTTTCGCTTGCCTCCCAGACGGTGCAAAGTTCCCCGGTAGGGAAATGTATCGTCCATCCCCCCGTTCTTTCGGGACACAACCTGTTTTTAAGGCGGATGTTGGCAAAGGTTCCACGAACCATGACTTCATCGTTTCCGCGGCGTGCACCGTAGGAATTAAAGAGCCGGGGTGACAGCCCCTTTTCAAGCAGATATCTTCCTGCAGGCGAGTCTTCCGGAATGGCTCCTGCCGGCGATATGTGATCCGTGGTTACGGAGTCGCCGAGATACAGGAGAACCCTGGCATTTTCGATATCGCCGACTGCAGGGGGAACGAGGGGAACGCTTTTTAAGTAGGAAGGACGCCTGAGATAGGTTGACCCGTCATCCCAGGGGAATCGATCTGAGGCCGTCACCTTCAGGTTTTCCCAGAGCAAGGTTCCTTCGTAAAGAGTGCTTCTGAGTTTGCCGAAAACCTCGGGATTGAAAGCCCTGACGGTCAGTGCTTCCACCTCTGTTTTTGCCGGCCAGAGATTTCTGAGATATATCGGTTCACCCGTCTCGGGATCCTGCCCGAGCGGCTCGTTCTCCCAGTCAAAGTCTATCCTGCCGGCAAGAGCATAGGCCACTACCAGGGGCGGAGAGGCAAGAAAGTTTGCTCTGATTGCCCCGTGAATTCTTCCTTCGAAATTTCGATTTGCACTGACAACGGCGCAGGTAACGAGTCCGTTGTTCACAATGGCTCTTTCTATTTCTTCCGGAAGAGGCCCGCTGTTTCCTATGCAGGTTGCGCATCCGTAACCGCACACGTGAAACCCCATAGCTTTGAGATCATCAAGAAGACCCAGTTTTTCCAGATAATGGGTTACGGTCCTTGATCCCGGGGTGAAGGACTTCTTGACCCAGGGTTTTGCCGAAATACCAGATTCTCGCGCTTTTCTCGCAAGGAGTGCGGCTGTTATCAGCAGGGCAGGGTTTGCCGTGTTGGTGCAACTGGTGATCGCAGCCAGAACGACCGTGCCGTGGCGAAGGGTCACCTCGGCTCCGTTCTCAAGGCGCACCCTAACCGATTTTTGTTCGTCCTCCTCCTTGAGTTCGTAACCCCATTGATTGCGCGGCCTCTTCAGAATTGATGGAAAGGCGGAATGCATTTCGTAAAGTGGGATCCGGTCCTGAGGCCTTTTAGGGCCGGCAAGAGACGGTACGGCCTTCGCCACATCGATTTCTATGACCTGAGAAAACTTAACCCTTTCGGGGTTTTCATAATCGCCAAAGAGGTGCTGTGCCTTCAGATATTTTTTAACCGTTTCTGCGTCAATGCCTCGAAATCCGGTCTGTTCCAGAAACCTTATGGTTTCGTCATCTACAGGACAGAAACCGATAGTGGCTCCGTATTCCGGTGCCATGTTTGCAAGGGTTGCACGATCCATAAGACTCATATTGCGCCATGCCGGGCCAAAAAATTCCACAAACTTTCCGACCACACCTACCTTTCTCAGCTCTTCCGTTACGAGAAGGGCAACGTCGGTGGCTGTTGAACGCGAAGGCAGGTTTCCAACGAGCATGACGCCGACCACTTCCGGTACCGGGAAGTAGTAGGGCAGACCCAGAATAACCGCCTCGGCCTCGATCCCCCCGACACCCCATCCCAGAACGCCCAACCCGTTTATCATAGTGGTGTGAGAATCGGTTCCCACGACCGTGTCGGGAAACATCATCTCGCCGTCGTCCGTAAGATCCTTTCTCACGACCGTTGCCAGATGTTCTAAATTTATCTGATGGATAATACCCTTACCGGGAGGTACGACATGAAACCGGGAGAAAGATTGTTGAGCCCACTTAAGAAGTTGATAGCGCTCGGTATTTCGTTCGAACTCCTTTTTCAGGTTTATCTCCTCTGCTTCATCACTTCCCCAGACATCTACCTGCAGGGAATGATCTATAACCAGATGAACTGGAATTCTCGGATTTATCAATGAAGGATCCATGCCCCACTCGGCCATAACGTCCCTCATGGCCGCAAGATCTACAATGGCAGGAACCCCCGTAAAATCCTGAAGAATCATCCTGGAGGGGAAAAAAGGAACCTCCGATGATCCATCTCTTCGTTCGAAGGATTCCACGGCTCTGAAAAGGGTATCCCGGGTTACGAAAAAGCCGTCTTCGTTCCTTACGAGATTCTCCATAACGATCTTCCACGAATGTGGATAGGTGTTGAGCTCTATACCGAGCTTGTTGGCTAAAGCTTCAAGACTGACGAAGAGATATTCGCGACCTGAAAGGGCGATCTTTTGCAGGCAGCCAAAAGAGTTGAGACACCTTTTCCCCATTGATCTTTTCCTCCCTCTCATTCTATAAGCGCTTTCGATCACGTAAGAAGTTGATCGGGAAATACTTATAAGCCCGGAATAAGTTCTTATGAAAGCCCAAAATAAAGTTCCCTGCGGTGAATGTTCGGCAACTAGGATAAGCGAGTACCAGGAACGCCATCTTCGGTCTCAGATTGCAGCTCTGGATTTTTATAAGACCCTGAACGAAAGTGATCGCCTTTATCTCCGATGGTTAACGCTGCCTTACGTTTATTTTCGCCATCGCCTGGATGTATTTACCAGAAATTTTTTTCAGGATTTCTGTAATCGGTCCTGTTTCCAGACGGGAAAAAGCGCCTGCTGCGGCTTTGAAAGCATAATAACTTTTTTTGCCGACGAAGTTATCAACATCTTGTGGGGAGGGCCCAAAGCGGGTGAGTTGCTGATTGAGAGGCTGAAGGGAACCAATCGCCCGCCTTTTTGCGTGTATCTCGGGGATAGAGGATGCCTGTGGACGGTTCGTCCTCTGGGTTGTGCAATGTTTTTCTGTGATGATGCAAAAAAATACGTTTTCGGGAAGTGTAAGAAAGCAGAAAAAGAATGGGAGGAGCTGAAAAAACAGGAAAAACTTTTTATATGGCCGACAAGACCCGTGCTTTTTGATCTGATCGAATCTCTTGCCCTTGAACGATTAAAATCGCCCCATATGTACTTTCACTTCAGTCCGGGGCTTTTGCGAATAAAAGAAAAGAGCAGAAGATAGCCTACCACGTTTCCTCAAGCATCCTTGCCGCCAGAGCTTCGTAATCGGGCTTGTAACTTCCAGAGGCAATACGATCGGCTATCCGGGAAATCTTTTCGGCCCTCTTCTGCTCTTCAGCGGCCGTAACCTGAGACATTTCCTTTATGGATTCTGAAACCCTGTCCCCAACCGCTACATCTGAAGAAGTCCCCTTCCCCCGTCCGGGCCGTTCGCTTGCTCCGTATTCTTTCATTGCCTGCAGCCATTTACGGGTGCTCTCAGAGAGCTTCCTGATTTCCATCGGTGCCAAACCCCCTATTACAGGTTAGCCTTTTCCACTGCTGGCTGATCCCTGCCCTCGACTTCTTCAGCATTATCAGAAGACTCAACTCCTTCGGCAGAATCTTCAGAATCCCCCGACCTCAAAGCCTTCGCCTGTTCAAGGGCGTGTTTTGTCAGCCGGTCAAAAACAAGCCGTTTCTTCGCTTCCTCCGATATGGTAATCTTTTCTCCAGAGGGCACCACAGACCCGGAAGACTTTTCCCTGGGCAATTTGCTCTGGCGCAACTGATTAGCATAGGTGCGCAGAACACTCTTGACACGATGATCCGTAATGATCATTTTTGCCCTCCGTTCATACTTACAATTCGGCCATGAGAAGTTTATACTTAAATGTAATTTCGGTAAACAGGCATAAACTCATGGAACAAAATTTGCTCCCGTCTTGAGCGAATTTCTCGCATCTTGACGGTGGAGCGGTGGAGATGGCGGTAACCATGGCGACGAAAAAAAATCAGATCGGAAAGCAGAGAATTCACTGTCTCAATTGCAAGCATCTGGGAATCACCTGGAACCCGACAACCCCGTACTTCTGTCGTGCCTGGTCCATAAGGTCCCGCAGATACCCCTGTGAAGAGGTGTTCAGCGCTTCGGGTTTGCAGTGTCAAAAATTTGAACAAAAGGCTGTTGTGGAAAATGCTCCGAAGAAAGCACATGCGCGGAAACCTTATCGGCACAAAAAGAGCAGAAGCGGGTTTGTGAAAAAGGTGTGAAGTACCGTCCGGGAGGAATGGTGTGGATGTTCTGGATCTGTCGCGAAGTGTATTCCGGTGCATGCGGTTAATAGAACAACAGGGACTTGAGGTATCCGTTGAAACCCTTGCCAGTTATCTTGCTAAAGACGATCAGATCAGAAACATGCTGGATTCTGCAGATGTTGCCCCGGAAGAGGCTCAGAATAAAGGCCTTTTGAGGTCTGGAGATAGGGCTTTCCGGCTACTGAGAGAAGCAGAGGAAGAAATCTCGGAATGGCAGACCCTTTCTCAGGAGCTTTTTACAACCCTGATCCCCATGGTAACGATCCCGGACAACAGGGAAGTCAAGAAATCTTTTGAGATGCTGAAGAAGTCTATTGTGGAAAAGGTTGATGTACGGGAATTGCGTCGTTACGTTGACAGCTTGAAAAAAGCTTTGCTGGCCTTTGATGGCTCTGAGTCAGCGGGCATAAAAAGGCAGAAAAAAAGCTTCTGGTCTCTGCTTGGTGGTAAAAAATCACAGGACATGGAGATCGTCCTGGAGACCCTTCATCGGGTTCTTATGGCGGTAGAAGAGCTCGTTCCGGAATCGAGAAAACAGTTCTGGAAAAGGCTCGTCGAGAGCGTACCTTCTGCCAATGGAAACCTGGAAAAAACACTCGACGAGGTCGTCAAATTTTTTACACAGCTCAGCTCCGATCTGGAAAACGAAAGAACTCAACTCAGGCTCTTCATCACCGAACTCGGGAAAAATCTCGTAGAGATAGAAAAACATGTGGTTGCATCACTGGAGCGCAGAGACAGGATCAGAGATATTAATCAGGCCTTTCATAGAAACCTGGACAGCGAAATCGGGGACCTCCAGCAGGGTATGTCTATCAGCAGAAGTCTGGAGGAGCTCAGGAAGATCGTTCTGGCAAAGGTGGCATTGATTAAAAAAGCCATTGAAGAGAAGCGCAGGTATGAAGAAGTTCACGAACGGGAACTTGATATAAGGATGAAGCGACTTCAGAAGGACCTGGCCAATATTCACAGAGAAATCCATCAGATCCAAAGCCAGAAAGAGCTTCTGGAACGAGAGGCATTAACGGATCCTCTAACGGGCGTAATGAACCGACGGGCTTACGAAAAAAGGATTCAGGAGGAATGGGAGCGGTACAAAAGATATGGTCACATATTTTCAATTCTCGTCATAGACGTCGATCGTTTCAAAGATATTAACGACCGTTATGGTCATATTGCAGGAGATCTCATTTTGAAGGAGTTGACCAGAAGGGTGGCAAATCATCTTCGCAGATCAGATATGATTTTCCGCTACGGCGGTGAGGAATTCGTGGTTATACTTCCGGGAACGGATATTAACGGGGCAAAAGAGGTGGGGGAGAAGATAAGAAAAATGGTCGAAGCTACCAAGTTTGTTTACAAGGGCTCACCCATTGCCGTTAGCCTCAGCGTCGGGGTGTCTCAGGTTAAAGAAGACGATGAGAACAGCACCGATGTTTTCGGCAGAGCGGATGCCGCTCTCTACAGGGCCAAAAGCGAAGGGCGTAACCGTGTAATTGCCTGTTTTGAAAGAGAAAGCACTCTTTAACCTTTCCCGGGTTTTCTTTATCGATACCTGAATTTCATCAAATTGAAAATTTCTTTGACCTGATTTTTCAAAGTGCTTATAAGTCTTAAACCTGCTGCTCGGCCTGCGTCGGGCAATTTATTTCACCTTGGAGGAAGTTGTTATGAGGGGAATGTCTTTAAGAACGAAGCTTTTTATCTTTGGAACGATTCTGGTACTGGTGCCGCTGGCAACAATCAGCATCTACAACTACTTTGAGGTAAAAAAATCTCTGGTGCTAACGGCAGAAACTGATTCTCTTCATGTCTGTGAAGGCCTTTCGAGGGTGATTAAAGAAACCCTTAATTCCCATCTTTTGTCACTTAAAGGTCTGAGTGCTCTTCCCGAAATCACCAACGCACTTGAGGGTGATAAGTTTGCTTTGATGTCCCTTTCCGGTTTCCTGAAAGGATTTTCCGAGAGGGCAGGTGAAATTCATGAAGTGATATTTGTTACCGATGGAAAGGGGATAATAATAGCGGACAGCAGAGATGGGAAGTACAAGGGCATTGATGTGACCGATCGGGAGTACTGGAAAAAAGCATCCGGTGGAGTGGCAAACATCGGGGACATGATTCTGTCCAAGATAACGGGTGAGCCTGTAGTACCTCTGTCCGTGCCCGTACTCTCCGAGGGCGGTCGGGTTATGGGAACGCTGACGGCAGTTTTGAAAGTAGGGTATCTTGTCGATCTGATCAGCAATACCAAGGTGGGCAAGACGGGCTATGCTTACATGATCAACGGTAAGGGCGTCATCATAGCCCATCCCGACAAGAGCCTTATTATGAACCTCAATCTGCTGCAGACCAGGGGGCTTGAAGAACTGGGAAGGCTTATGCTCTCGGGCAAGCCGGGTTCGGTGGCCTATGCCTTTCGCGGTGTTAACAAAGTGGCAAGCTATGCCCCTGTCGGTCTTAACGGTTGGGTAGTTGGTGCAACCCAGCCCGTTGATGAATTTCTGGGGTTGGTTTATAAGCTCAGAAATGTCGTGGTCGTAGTGGCCGGCATTTTTTTCGCCCTGTCGATAATAGGCATTTATTTCTTCGCCCGTAGTATAACCAAGCCCGTTATGGATGTTGCCCACGGCCTTATGGAAGGAGCCGATCAGGTTGCTACGGCGGCAGGGGAAGTTTCCGAATCGAGCCAGTCTCTGGCCGAGGAATCTTCTTCTCAGGCTGCGTCGGTTGAAGAAACTTCGTCGGCCCTTGAAGAAATGTCTTCCATGACGAAGCAAAATGCCGAGCACTGTTCTCAGGCACTCTCCCTTATGAAGACGGTGTTGCAGTCCGTTCAGGATGCCAATAGAGCCATGCAGGATATGAAGGAGTCGATGATAGAAATTTCCCGTGCAAGCGATGAGACTCAGAAAATCATCAAAACCATCGACGAGATAGCCTTCCAGACGAACCTGCTCGCCCTGAACGCCGCAGTGGAAGCGGCTCGAGCCGGTGAAGCCGGTGCCGGGTTTGCTGTGGTGGCCGATGAGGTGAGAAGCCTTGCCATGCGTGCGGCCGAAGCGGCAAGAAACACGGCTCAACTGATTGAGCAGACTTCCCAACGCGTTTCCGTCGGTACGGACCTGGTGGAGAAAGCCGTAAAGATGTTTGAAGGTACCAGGGAATTGACCGAAAAGGTCGGCAACTTAATTGAAGAGATATCGGCATCATCGGGAGAACAGGCGGAGGGTATTGAGCAGATAAACAAAGCCGTCTCCGAAATAGACAGGGCCATTCAGAAAAATGCGGCAACGGCAGAAGAAACCGCAGCAGCCGCAGAGGAGTTGAATGCCCAGACGGAGCAGATGCGAGAATATGTCAGGGAGCTGATAAAAGTAATAGAGGGATCGGTAACCGACGACGCTCGCCACCCTGCGGTATCTTCTTACGAAGATGTTGCCTCCAGAAAAACCCGGAAACTACCGCAAAAGAAGGTCAAAGAAGGAGTACCGGTAAAGAGCACAGGTGATAAGGAACTCTCCCCGGAACATCAGCTTCCCCTTGATGAAGATTTCTAATTGCTCTTTTCGGTAGCATAAACCCTTCGCTACTTCCGCCTGGTAGCGAAGGGTTTTTTCGTTCGTTGAACCTCTCGAGTGTCCGTGTTAAATTTCCGTAACTCACCGAGCGAAGGGAAAGAAATGGCTTCTATTCAGGATGTCAAAGAGTACCTGAAGGGGTTTGGAATTGAGGTCTGGGAATTTTCCCGGCCCACATCAACGGCTGAAGAAGCCGCCCAGGCCGTGGGATGTAGTGTTGCAGAAATTGCCAAAACCGTGCTCTTTATCGTGGGAGACGTGCCCGTAGCGGTGGTTACATGTGGGGACCTGAAGGTTAAGGGAGCGCTCCTTAAGAAAGCCCTTAACCTTAAGGGCAAAGTTCGTTTTCCCGGGCGTGATGAAGTCAGGAGGTTTACCGGTTATGAGCCCGGAGGAGTTTGTCCTTTTCTGCTTCCCGATGAGGTAAAGATCGTGATTGATTCGTCTCTCAGAAGGTTTCCAAGGGTATATGCTGCTGCGGGAAATGATAGATCGGCCGTTCCCATAACTGTAGAGGAGCTTATAAAGATAACGGACGGAATTGAGGCAAGTGTTTGTGAATCCTAACGGGGGTGCGTCATGGAGGGTAAAAGGCGGGTACTTATAGTCGTTGATATGCTGAACGATTTTGTTCATCCCCAGGGGGCGCTTTTCTGTGGAGAGGGGGCCCGTAAAATCATACCGAAAGTCGCCGGGTTGATCGGGGAGTTCAGAAATGCCGGCGATAAGGTAATCTACCTTCAGGATGCCCATAGCGAAGACGATCTTGAGTTCAGGCTTTTCCCTAGGCATGCCGTTAGAGGATCGTGGGGCAGTGAAATCGTGGAGGAGTTGAAGCCAGGAGAAGGAGAGCCCGTTATTCCGAAAACCCGATTCAGCGGTTTTTTCCGTACCGATCTTGAAAGGATCCTGGAGGAAATAAAGCCTTTCGAGGTCTGGGTTGTGGGTGTGTGCACTTCTATTTGTGTGATGGATACCGTTGCAGATCTTCGCAATAGAGACTATGAAGTTGTCGTGCCGGCAGAATGCGTTGCCGACTTTGACCAGGAAATGCACGAATGCGCTTTGAAGCGTATGGAAAGAATCTACAGGGTGAGACTGATTTAAGCCTTTTGGTCTTCAAGAGGGGGATATGAGTTACATAGGGCGCCTATACGATCCGGTGCTTGCTACAGACCTTTACGAATTGACCATGGCGGCCAGCTATTTCAGAGAAGGTAAAAAGGGAATCGCCACCTTCAGTCTGCATATTCGAGACTACCCACCAAACAGAGCCTACTTCGTAGCCGCAGGGCTGGCCAGCTTCCTGGAAATTCTCGGGGACTTCAGGTTTTCCGGGGATGCAATAGATTACCTGAGATCACTCGGCAAATTCGATGAAGATTTTTTGAGTTACCTGAAAAGCTTTCGCTTCACCGGTTCTGTTCGTGCCCTTCCTGAAGGCACGATTTTCTTTGCTCAGGAACCCCTGGTGGAAATAACCGCACCCATTATAGAGGGACAGATTCTTGAAACTATCGTCATGAACACATTTCATGTTGAAACCCTGATTGCCAGCAAGGCGGCCCGATGTGTTGCGGCAGCCGGGGGAAGAGGGCTGGTGGATTTTTCTCTGAGACGGACTCACGGGATTGATGCAGGCGTCAAAACCGCCAGATCCAGCTATCTGGTGGGATTTCTGGGTACAAGCAATGTCCTTGCAGGAAGGCTCTACGGTATCCCCGTCTTCGGAACCATGGCTCACTCCTATATAACGAGTTTCGACCGTGAGATTGACGCCTTTATGGCCTATGCCAGGAGCTTTCCAGAAAATACGGTGTTGCTTCTGGACACATACGACACACTGAAGGCGGCCGAGAAGGCAGTAGAAGTTGCAAGATACCTGGAAAACCGGGGTTACAGACTCAGAGGGGTAAGGCTTGACAGCGGCGACCTCGTCGAACTCAGCCGCAGGGTCAAGGACATATTCGTTAAAAACGGCATGGACTATGTTTCCATAATGGCCAGCGGAAGCCTCGACGAGTTTGCCCTTGAAGAACTCATAAAAAGCGGCGCCCACATCGATGCCGTGGGAATAGGCACCAAGCTGGGTGTTTCCGCCGATGCTCCCTATCTGGATCTTGCGTACAAGCTCGTTGAGTACGAAGGCAAACCGATCCTTAAACTTTCTCCCGGAAAGCGGACTTGGGTGGGGAGAAAGCAGGTTTACAGGTACTTTGACGGTAGAGGTCAAATGAGCCACGATGTTTTAACGCTGATGGAGGATAAGCGGGAGGGCATGCCGCTTCTCCGTGATGTTGTCATCAACGGGCAAATTCTACATAATCCTACCCTTGATGAGGCCCGGGCTAACTTTGCCGAGCAGTTTAGTTCACTGCCGGAGGAGTACAGGTCCATAAGGCCTGATGTAAAGTACAGGGTTGAGATAGGAGAGCCTCTCCTGAGGCTTGAAGAAAGGGTAGCCAGAGAAAAACTTAGAGACCAATTAAGAGGGTGATTAGATGGATCTACCACCGGATGATTTCAAAAAATGCGTGGAGTTTCACGGGCATGTTTGTCCCGGTCTGGTCATGGGTTATAAGGCCACTAAGGCTGCTATGGAATGGCTCGAAGAGCGGCGTTCTGAAGATGAGGAAATCGTTGCAATTGTCGAAAACGATGCCTGTTTTGTGGATGCCGTTCAGGTGCTTTCGGGTTGTACCTTCGGTAAAGGCAACTTTATCTTTTGCGACTACGGCAAAATGGCCGTTACCTTTCTCAGCAGGAGCACGGGAAAAGGTATTCGCGTTAGCCTTAAGGGCGCCGTCGTCCCTTCCAGTCCTGAACACCGTGAACTTTTCCAGAAGATCCAGGAAGGCAGGGCTACTCAAGAAGAGCACGATAGATTCAGGCAATTGCACGAAGAGCGTAGCAAACTTCTTATGGAAAAAAGGCCTGAGGATTTGTTCTTTCTTGAGGAAGTATCCATACCTCTACCCCCTAAGGCCAGGATCGAGCCTTCTGAGGTGTGCGAGCTTTGCGGGGAACCCACGATGAGAACAAAAATGGTGATTTTGGAATCTAAAAGAATCTGTCGGGCCTGCGCAGCCAGAGAGCAGGGCAAATCGGTTTATCCCTGTGCAAAATGAAAAGAGAGGTCGGAGGCGTCGGACTATGGATTTCGTACCAATTACGAAAGAAGGATATGAGAGGTTAAAAAAAGAGCTGGAGAGGCTTCAGCGAGAAGAGCGTCCCAGGGTTATAAAGGCTATAGAGGAAGCCAGAGGTCATGGAGATCTTTCGGAAAATGCCGAGTATGAGGCGGCAAAGGAACGGCAGGCTCTTGTGGAAGCGCAGATAAATGATCTCTGTGATAAGCTTTCCAGATGCCGAATTATCGAAGACTTTGACAGAAGTGAGGATAGGGTTACCTTTGGCTGTACCGTGGTTGTGGAAGATGTGGACACAGGGGCTACGGAAAGGTATCGCCTTGTGGGACCCTATGAAGCTCAGGTGGAACGGGGTTCGATTTCGATTACCTCCCCCATTGGAAAGGCCTTGCTGGGGAGGGAAGTGGGGGATGAGGTTGAGGTGAAGACGCCCAAGGGAATTCGAAGGCTGGAGATTCTTTCTGTAGAGTGGAATCACAACGGGAAGTAGCGTAGCGAAGTCGAAAGACTGGCAGACCTTTTCTGCTTGCTTTCTGTCTATACTCAAAGCCCCAGTGTGATTTGGGGTTTTTTTATGGGTACGGCCTTTTTGTGGGCCAGAAGTAAGGGGGCTTGAAGATGTATCTCAGAAAGGACCTTCTCGGACTTGAGGAACTTACAGCCGAAGAAATCACCCATATTCTCGATCTTGCCGCATCACTGAAAGAAATCAACGAGCGCCCGATCAAAAAGGTCCCCACCCTGAGAGGTAAGACTGTAATTCATCTCTTTTACGAACCCAGCACTAGAACCAGAATGTCCTTCGACATTGCAGCAAAACGCCTTAGCGCGGATACCTATGCAATATCAACGACCACCAGCTCCATAGTTAAAGGGGAAACCTTTCTGGACACGGTCAAAAACCTTGAAGCAATGAGACCCGACATTTTCGTTATCCGCCATCCCGTCTCGGGTGTTCCCCATCGTATAGCTTCGGTGACGAAAGCCGGGGTTATCAATGCCGGAGACGGAATGCACGAACACCCCACGCAGGCTCTTCTGGATATGTTCACCATCAGAAGCCATAAGGGATTTTTGAAAGATTTGAATGTCCTGATCGTAGGGGACATCCTGCACAGCAGGGTTGCCAGATCTAACATCTGGGGCCTCACAAAGATGGGTGCGAGGGTCACTCTGTGCGGCCCTTCGACTCTGGTGCCCCGGGAATTCGAAGGAATTCCGGGAGTCCGAATATGTCAAAACCTGGACGATGCCATCTCCTATGCCGATGTGATAATGGTCTTAAGGCTTCAGCGGGAGCGCCAGGATCAAAACTTTATAACGACCCTGCGCGAATACTCCGTCATGTTCGGGCTCTCGTTAAAGAGGCTTGAGCGGGCCAAAGAAGATGTCCTGATTATGCATCCGGGTCCCATGAATCGCGGTGTGGAGATAGACCCTGAGGTGGCCGACGGTCCTTATTCGGTTATTCTTGATCAGGTGACCAACGGTGTTGCTGTAAGAATGGCTGTTCTTTACATTCTGGCTCAAAGATCCGTTGGAGAAGAGTGATAGTTTTGTCGTGTCTTAAATAGCTGAAGTCGGGAGAGGCTATGGAAAGAATGTACGTATCGGCATTAAGCAGTGCTCCGATGCTGAACCTTTTGATAAAAAATGTCAGGATAATTGATCCCTCAAGGCCCGATTGCGGTGAAGACGGCTTTACGGGAGATTTGCTGATAAGGGATGGGGTTCTCGTAGCCCTGGGGAAGGAGATAAAGGGCTCTCCCGAAGCAACCGTTCTGGACGGGAGGGGATTGTGGTGTCTCCCGGGGCTTGTTGACATGCACGTTCATCTAAGAGAGCCCGGCGAAGAGTACAAAGAAACGGTTGAAACGGGCACTCGTGCCGCCGTTGCCGGTGGTTTTGTAGCCGTGGCGTGCATGCCCAACACGACCCCCCCCAATGACGATCCTTCCGTTACCGCTTACATTCTCGAAAAAGCTGATAAGTCGGGGGCATGCAGAGTATACCCCGTAGCCGGTATCACCAGAGGACTCCTCGGGGATGAACTCACCGAGATGGGATTACTGCTTCAGGCCGGTGCGGTGGCCTTTTCCGACGACGGGAACCCTGTCATGAATTCTCGGGTAATGAGACGGGCTCTTGAATACGCGGCTCAATTTGACGCGACCGTCATCAGCCACTGCGAGGATAAGAATCTTTCCGGAGGAGGGGTGATAAACGAGGGGAGTGTCTCAGTCCGGCTGGGTCTCAGAGGGATCCCGCGAGTGGCCGAATCCGTAATGGTTGCAAGAGACGTGGCCCTTGCGGACTACACAGGGAGCAGGGTGCACATCGCCCATGTCAGCACGGCCGAATCGGTCAGAATCATACGGGAAGCTAGAGGACGAGGGGTAAAGGTCACGGCAGAAACGGCTCCTCATTATTTTACGCTCACAGAAGACTCGATTGTAGCGTCCAATTATGATCCCCTTTTCAAGGTGAACCCACCTCTGAGAACAGAGCGGGATGTGGAAGCAATAAAACAAGCTCTCGCCGATGGGATTATCGATGTCATCGCAACGGATCACGCCCCTCACAGCGTAATGGAAAAAGACGTGGAATTCGATTATGCCGCTTTCGGTATGGTCGGCCTTGAGGTGGCACTGCCTCTCTGTCTCAATTTGATTAGAGAAGGTGTGATGTCACCGGCTGCATTGGTCAGGGCAATGAGCGTAAATCCCTGCAACATCCTGGGAATTCCTCCGAAGGTTTTGCAGGAGGGCGAACGGGTTTCGCTGACGCTGGTCGATCCGGAGGCGGAATGGATTGTGGATGTGAACTCCTTTTTTTCAAAAGGGAAAAATTGTCCCTTTGCGGGGTGGAAGGTGAAAGGCCGTAGTGAGTTAACGGTCTGTGAAGGCAGGGTCGTTTTTGCCAGGGAGAGGTGCATTGGAATAATTAGCAGGTGATGGTGGTAAGGGAGACACATGAAAGTCCTTGTTGTGGATGACGATCCGGGGATGCTTGAGTTTTTGGGGCTCATGCTGAAGAAACGAGGCCACGAAGTTGTCACCACGACCGATGCCATAAAGGCTCTTGAAATGGTTAGGTCCGGCGAAAAGTTCGATGTTGTCATAGCCGATATACGCATGAAACCCGTTGATGGTCTTGCCGTGCTAATAGAGGTAAAAAAACACAGCCCCGAGACGTCGGTCGTTATGATTTCTGCTTATGCCAACGAAGAAACGGCCCTTCAGGCAATGAACGAAGGGGCCTATGATTACCTGCCCAAACCTTTTCAACTGGACGAACTTTACAGGATACTTGACGAACTCGCAGGACTGAAGGATTCCGAAGAAGGGGAAATCCAGTGCGGTCGCTACCATCTCCATTTTGGCCTTTTTATTGGGGAAAGCCCCGCCATGCACAGAGTCTATGACGCAATCCGTAAGGTGGCCCTGGTCGATAGCACGGTTTTGATAAGCGGGGAAAGCGGGACCGGCAAAGAGCTGGTGGCGAAGGCCATCCACAGGCTGAGCAGGCGTTCAAAGGGTCCCTTCGTGGTGGTAAATTGCGGTGGCGTACCCGAATCGCTAATTGAAAGCGAGCTCTTCGGTTATAAGAAGGGAGCTTTCACCGGTGCCACCTCTGACCGCAAAGGCCTCGTTGAAGCGGCTCACGGTGGGACCCTATTCCTTGACGAAATAGGGGAACTAACACCGGCGCTTCAGGTCAAACTGCTGAGGCTAATACAGGAAAAATCGATAAGGCGGATCGGGGATACCTGCGACATACCTGTGGATGTCCGGATAATTGCGGCAACCAATCGAGACCTTGAACAGATGGTCCTTGAAGGATCCTTTAGAGAAGACCTTTATTACAGACTTAACGTAATTCCTATAAGGCTTCCACCGCTCAGAGAACGCCGTGAAGACATTCCTCTGCTTGCCCATTACTTCATGGAAAAGTATTCTTCCCTTCTCGGTAAAGATGTTCGACGTATCTCTTCTTATGCCCTTGACATATTAAGGAGGTATGATTTCCCCGGAAATGTGAGGGAGCTGGAAAACATTATAGAACGAGGGGTTGCCCTGGAGCAGTCCAGAATAATTCTCCCGGAAAGCCTCACCATTGCTTCGGGCTTGATGATGCGGAAAAAGAGGGTTGAATCTCCTGCGCCTCTTTTCGGAGAGATTCCACCCGAGGGACTCAATCTCGACGAGTTGCTGGAAAAAGTGGAACGGCATTACCTGATCGAGGCACTTAAGCAGACTCAGGGGCATAAACAGAGAGCGGCAGAATTACTGGGAATGACTTTCAGATCCTTTAGGTATAGACTTGCTAAGTACCGGATAGAGGTGCCGGAAGAAGATACACGGGAAACAGGGAGGTAAGAGGAGATGACTCCAAAGCACATCGACGACGATGAGTACATGGAAGACATGGACGCCGATGAGATCTCTGATGATGTCGAGCTGCAGTATGATGAGGAAGAAGAACTGTTGCTTGACGACGACGTTGAGGTAGAGCTTGATGAAGAAGTGCCGTCTGTTTTGATTGACGGTATCGAGAAGCCTCAGACAGAAGACGACTGGCGGGCACTCTTAAAAGAAGCCAAAAGTGACGGCACGGCGGAAAGCGTTCCTGAATACCGGATTTCCGATTCGTACAAGGAAGGCGACCTTATAATGCATCCGATCTTCGGTCTCGGGGTTGTTAGTAAGACCATAACGCCAAGGAAAATGGAGGTTGTCTTTGAAAATGATAAAAAGCTCCTTGCAATGAACGTAGAGCCGCCGCAGGGCAGTTAGAAGGCAATGATTTCTCCAGAGTGGGTCATAAACCACCGACAGATCCCCTCTGATGTTGACGAAGTTATATCGATCCTCGTTAAAAGTCGTGCCGGAGAAAGAGAGGATGAATTTCTGCATCCTCATCTTTCCGGCCTGAAAAGCTACATGGAAATTAAGAATCTGGATGAGGGAGCCAGGCTTCTTGTTTCCCACTTAGAACGGGGTCACAGAGTGGTTCTGGTGGGAGATTACGATTGCGACGGGATAACATCGATAGCGCAACTCGTCTGGTTCTTCCGGGACATAGGTTACGGGAATTTTGAAACAATTATTCCCACCAGAGAAGAAGGGTACGGCATACCTTTAAGAGCCCTTGAGCAACATGCAGGTGCTCCGCTCTTTCTGGCGGTGGACTGCGGAACCCACGATGTCGAGATGATCGGTGCCCTGAAAGATAGCGGATCAGACGTCGTCGTCATTGACCATCATGAAGTAACGGATCCTTCCAGAATAGCCCCGGCCACGGTGCTCATAAACCCCAAGCAGCCGGGCTGTCCGTCCCGCTTCAAGGACCTATGTTCGTCCGGTCTTACCCTTTTGTTTCTCATCCGGGTCAGGCAGATGCTGGACGGACGATGGCCTTATCCCACTCTAGACGGCCGTTACCAGAGCCTCGCGGCTCTTGGAACCATAGCCGATGTAATGCCCCTTACCGGAGCCAATCGGATTATTGCGAAGGCGGGACTGGAAAGGATCAACGAAGACAGATTCCCGCCGATAAGAATACTCAGAGATGTTGCCGGCCTCTCCTCCAGAACCATAAATGCGGGATCCGTGGGCTTTTATCTGGCCCCGCGGATAAATGCCGCCGGAAGAGTCGGAGATCCCGCGACGGCACTGTCCCTCCTTACCGCAACGGAAATCGACGACATGAATAGAGCCGCCAGAGAGCTGAACCGCCTTAACACGGCACGCCAGCTTGAGGAAAGTAAAATCCTTCGCCGCATTTCAATGTATCTTAAGACTCGCAGGATAAAAAACCGCACCCTGGTTATAGCCGGTAGAGGCTGGCATCCGGGTGTCGTCGGTATTGTCGCGTCCCGGGTCATTCAGAATTTTCACTACGGACCTGTAATAATCGGGACCGTCAACGATGAGGGTGTTGTGAGGGCTTCGGGCCGCAGCATTCCCGGATTTGACATCTGCAGAGCACTTCAGGAATGTGATGAATTCCTTATCAGATGGGGCGGTCATGAAGCGGCGGCAGGGCTTACCTTACATCTCGATATGCTGTCGGAATTTCGAAAGAAATTCGAAGCCTTTGCTTCAGGTCTTCCCGGCGACATATTTATCCCTAAGCTGAACATCGATCTGGAAATTCCCCGGGAGCTTATAAGGGACGAACTGGTTGATCATCTGTCGCTCTTTGAGCCTCACGGCCCCGGAAATCCCCTGCCTCTTTTTGTGACAAGAAACTGCCTGCTGGAAAATGTCAAACCCTTTGGAACCGAAGAGCGACACTTAAGTCTCAGCTTTGCAGGAGGCCTTAAGGGGATAGTCTGGCGGGCCAGGGATAAGGGTTTTGCACCGGCACTGACGCCGGGGGTTTTCTGCGATGTGGCCTATCATCTGGAACTGGACCCTTACACCGATCTACCTCGCATGATCGTAAGAGACGTAAAGATAAGAAAGTAAAAAATGCCGGGAATGCTCCCGGCATCGTCATTCCTATTCCTAAGCTCCGGGTAGCTCGTATTCTCCTTCAATGTCGAGTATGTACTCTCTATCACGCTCTCCAGGAACCACTGTGAAGGTACCGGACCCCGTAATACCCTGGAGTTTACCCAATCCCTTATAAACCGTCCAGGTACCCTTCGTTAACTTAGTATTGCCGTCTCTCTGCCCCTCGAACCTGCTGTAAATTGCGCCTTCCTCAAAGGTCGTGATGGCATAGCCCATCATCTTGCCCGTGCCTCTAACACGGTCGTGGAAGGTAACGGATCTTCGGGATACGAACTTTCCGGCAACGCCCGGTTGGTACTCTATGGGCTCTCCCTCCATTTCGACCAGCATGAGCGTGTGATCGAACTCATCGTGCACATAGAGCATTTCTCTCCTTGTGACCATCAGACGGTACTTTGCCTTTCTCTGCATGCCTTTACCTCCCTGCGATGAAAGCCCACGAAACTTTATAAGCCCTCGAGAAAACTTCTTACTATTACTTTATTTAACCTTAAATCGACGAGAGGTCATCACAAAAAATTAATGGCTTGACGCAAAGACAGGACAGGTGTAATGACCAGATGGTCATCAAAGCCGGAGGACGAGGGATGACTGGTGAGGCGCCCACCAGGGTTTTTTTGAAGCTTTCCACAGAAAAACAGCAACGCATTATCAAAGAAGCCATTCACGAGTTTTCCCGTTACGGGTTCCACAGAGCCAGCATGAACCGGCTGGTGGAAAGATTGGGAATCGCAAAGGGTTCCTTATTCCAGTACTTCGGAAGCAAGGAAGGTTTGTTTCAGTTCGTCTTTGATCGCTGCGTCTCAATGGCTAAAGATGCTCTGAGAAAGATCAAAAGTGGTAACAGCGGTGATGCGTCCTTTTACGATAAAATAAGGGCAACCGCCTGGGCGGGTATAAAATTTGCCAGAGAAAATCCGGAAGTCTACGGGCTCTATCTAAGACTGCTGTTTCAGGAAGATTTTCCCTTAAGGGACAGCCTCATAAGAAAACTTCACATCTTTTCTGCCGAGTACCTGAAGCACCTGATTCTGGAAGGCATTGAAAGAGGCGAAATATCTCCGGAGATAGACGTTTCAACGGCGGTTTTCTTCCTAGATGCTGTGCTGGACCGCTTCGTGCAGGCCTACTTCGTTGAATTCTGGGATGCCGAGTCCGGCATTTTCCGGGCGGAGGACGAGGTTTTGCAAAATAAAATCGATAATCTGGTAAAGATCATCGCCAGGGGCTTTAAAGGGTATAATTCCGAGAGCTGACCATGAATTCTGGGAAATTTGAAAGTATTCGAAAAAAAATTGAGCAGGGCGACAGACTGAACAGGCAGGATGCGGAAGCACTTTTTAAATGGCCCGATATCCTGGATGTGGGAGAATTGGCCCATCTGGTGAGAACCGGACTGCACGATGATAGGGCCTACTACGTGGTAAATCGCCACATCAACTATTCAAATATCTGCGTGAACGGATGCGCCTTCTGTGCTTTTGGAAAGCGCCCCGGGGATCCCGAAGCATTCGAACTGGCCGTTGAAGACATCATTGGGAAGCTGAACGAACCAGGGTCACATGCAATAACGGAAGTTCACATCGTAGGGGGGTGTCATCCTGAATTACCCTTTGACTACTACGAAGAGATTATCAGAGCCGTCAAATCATGGAGGCCCGACGTTATAGTTAAAGCTTTTACGGCCGTTGAAATAGCCCACATAGCTTCCAGAGAAGGAAAGTCCGTAGCCTGGGTTCTTGAACGGCTTAAGGATGCCGGACTTGATATGCTCCCGGGCGGCGGTGCGGAAATCTTTGCCCCCTCTGTAAGAGCCCGAATATGCCCTGCAAAGATAAGCGGTGATGAGTGGCTTGAGGTTATGAGGACGGCTCATCGTCTTGGCATAAAAAGCAATGCAACCATGCTTTTCGGGCATTTAGAGTCTTTCCACGATAGAATTGATCACCTGCTGAAGTTAAGAGACCTTCAGGACGAAACGGGCGGATTCGTTTGTTTCATTCCACTACCTTTTCTCGCAAAGAAATCGCCGTTACGGGATATTCCCGGCCCTACAGGTGTCGATATACTGAGAACCATAGCAGTAAGCCGCCTTGTTCTGGATAACATTCCTCACATCAAAGCATATTGGGTTATGCTCACGGTAAAACTCGCCCAGCTTGCTCTGTTTTTCGGGGCCGACGACTTCGACGGGACCGTCATAGAGGAAAAAATAGGTCACATGGCCGGAGCTGAATCCGAAGAAGCTCTTACGAGGGAAGAAATCGAATACCTCATAACCTCCGCAGGGTTTAGACCCGTGGAGAGAAACAGCTTTTTCGAACCCCTGACGAAATAGAATGAAAGAACCTTTAAGGGGGCTCGCTGTGGAAGATAGCCTGAAAAAAATTTCGGATAAGGTCATGGCAGGAAGCCGTTTAGGCTACGAAGAAATTGTTCAGCTTTACGAAAAGGCAGATCTTTTCCTCCTCGGGCGACTTGCCCATGCTATTCGCATGAAAAAACACCCGGAGCCCTATGTGAGCTACGTAATAGACCGGAATATCAATTACTCAAACATCTGCGTTTCCGGCTGTAAGTTTTGCGCTTATTACAGACCCCCGGGGCATCCCGAAGGGTTTGTGATATCGAAAGATGAGCTGGAGCGGAAAATAGAAGAGACCGTCAGGTTAGGCGGAACTCAGATACTCCTGCAGGGAGGTCATAACCCCGATCTTCCTCTGTCTTTTTATGAAGACCTGCTGAGATTCATAAAAATGAGATTTCCCGGAATCCACATCCACGCCTTTTCACCTCCAGAGATAGTTTTCTTTTCAAAGCTTGAAGGTATTTCAGTATCGGAAACAATAAGGAGGCTTGTTGCCGCCGGTCTTGATTCCATACCTGGCGGAGGTGCCGAAATTCTTGTGGATGAAATCAGAATGAGGGTTTCTCCCCGCAAATGCACCGCAGGGGAATGGCTGGAAGTTATGGAAGAAGCACACAGGCAGGGGCTGAGAACCACTGCCACAATGATGTTCGGTCATCTGGAAAGCAGAGAGGACAGGGTTCGACATCTCATAGCCCTGAGAGAACTGCAGGATCGTACGGGCGGTTTTACGGCCTTCATCCCCTGGGCTTTCCAGCCCGGGAACACGGCGCTTTCCTGGAAGCGTCCGGAAACGAGTGTTGAGTACCTTCGCCTTCTGGCCGTGTCACGGATAGCCCTTGACAATTTCGATAACCTGCAGGCTTCCTGGGTTACCATGGGCCCCTATGTGGCACAGATGGCTTTGTTTTTCGGGGCAAACGACTTTGGATCCACCATGATAGAAGAAAATGTCGTTGCCGCAGCAGGCGTTTCCTTCCGCATGTCCCTGGACGAAATCAGGAGAATAATAAAATCGGCCGGTTTCATACCAAGGCAGCGAACCATGAAGTACGAATGGGTTCAGGAAAGGGACGATGCAGCCTGAAGGTGACTTCTACCTGATAACTGCATCGTGGGTGTTTTCCGAGTCGGGGTGGCTGGAAGGTGGAGCCATCATATTTGATCCCGAAAAGGGGGAGGCAATTTGCGCTGGAGACAGAAGAGATTTGAAAAGATCATGGGGGATTCAATCTGCAAAAATCAGAGATTATCCCGGATGTGCCCTTTTTCCGGCCCTTGTAAACGGTCATACTCATCTGGAACTGTCAGCTCACTCTTTAATTGAAGCGGATGATTATTTTACCTGGGTGCGAAGATTAATCCGGCTCAGATCGCAGCTCCCGATGGATCAGGTTGTTGAAGCTTTCCGTAGAGAACTGAGAAAGGTATGGCAATGCGGGACCTGTCTCGTTGGTGATATAACCAACATCCCGATTTTGAAGGAGGAGGAAGGCGAAAAACTTCCCTACCGCCATGTTTTCTGGGAACTTCTTGGGTTTAATGTTTACGACATTTACGATGCTCTTAAGGAAGATCAGAGACGCTACTTCCTCGATGGAAGGTTTACCCGTCACATAAGCCTTGTTCCTCATGCCGTCTATTCTACATCCTCAAGGCTTATTTCTCAGACCTATCGGTGGTGTAGATCACGAGGCAGGCCCTTTACGATTCACATCGGCGAGCATCCCGATGAGCGGGAATTTATGCTGACGGGAAAAGGGGCATGCCGTGAATTGCTCGAAGAACTCGGACGATGGGTACCGGGCTGGGAGCCGCCGGGAGTCAGCCCCGTCAAGTACCTGGAAAGCCGGAAGGTTCTAGACAGTAAAACACTCCTGATTCATTGCATCCACTTCGACGATAATGACTGGCAGATCGTGCGATCCCATGGATCACACCTGTGTTTTTGTTTAAGAAGTAATGAATTTCTCAAAGTAGGGCGCCCTGATATCGTTAAAGCTTATGAGCTTGGAATTCCGGTCCTCTTCGGAACCGACAGCCTGGCAAGTTCTCCAGACTTGAATATGTTTCGTGAAATAGCGTCGGTTATTGATTGCTATAGAGATCTGCACCCTGATGGGGTCCTCAAAAGTGCCTCCTTTACGGCTTTTCGTTTCTTTACCGGAAATACCCGTATGCCCTATTTGCTGGTATCTCCGGAAGGCTCGGCATCCAGAGACACAATTACCGAAACGGTTATTGAAAGCGGCGTAAAGGGGAAGATAAGGTGGCTGGAAGAAGACTTCGTGTTGGAAGAATAGGCTATCTGAACGTTTTACCCATTTATTATCCTCTGGAGCAGGGGACCATCAAACACGATTTCTCCTTCGTTTACGGCTCGCCCGCTGAGCTTAACGAACTCATAAAAACGGGACGACTCGACATAAGTGTCGTGTCATCTATCGAGTATGCCCTTCGGAGCGATCGCTACTTAATATTGCCGGATTTGAGCATTTCCTGCCGGGGACACGTGAAGAGCGTGCTTCTTTTTAGCCGATATGAGATACATCAGCTTGATCGATCTCCCATTCATGTTACTCCGCAATCTCATGCCTCGGTGGCACTCCTTAAAATTCTTACCAGGAATGCCTTTGGTCTGGAATGTACCTTCGTGAAAAGCCTGAGGCCGCTCTGGCAAACGGGAGCTGGAGGCCTGTCGTCTGAGAAACTTCCTGAATCGTATCTTGCAATAGGCGATGAAGCGCTGTATTGGTGGAAGAAAAACATCTATCCCCGGGTATATGACCTCGGAAAGCTGTGGTGGGACTGGACGGGTCTGCCTTTTGTTTTTGCCCTGTGGGTCTGCCGTCGTGAAATCGCCGAAAAAAGGGCCGATGAAATCGAACGAAGTGTTGCCGTCTTTCACGAGGCAAAGCGGTGGGGATGGCTAAACAGGGTGAAGATCGTGAGGGAGTCAGCAATGACGACCTTCCTCACGGAGAGTGATCTCCATTCTTATTTTGACCAGCTTCATTATGACCTCGATGAAGAACAGATAGGTGGTCTCAGACACTATTTTGCCCTGCTTAATGAAAACGGTCTGATATCTTCAAACCCGGAAATCGAAATATTTTCACAGGGCAGGGAAGCTTGCATTTGCACATGAGATGGTAGGAGAAAGGGCTTTGAGTAGAGAAATTATTGTAGGTATAACGGGTGCCAGTGGGGCTGTTTATGCCAGACGGCTTATCGAGGAGCTGGCGAGCTACCGTGATGTGGTTCTTCATGTCATAGCCTCCAGCGCCGGGCGTTATGTTTATGAATTCGAGATAGGGGAGGATATATCGAAAGATCTTCCCGATGGTGTGCGCTTTTATCAAGCCGGAGATTTCACGGCACCTTTTGTCAGCGGCTCCCACAGGTTCAATGCAATGGTCGTGGTTCCCTGCACGATGGCTACCATGGCCGCGATTGCCAGCGGTACCGGTCGGAACATAATACACAGAACGGCGGATGTATGCCTTAAGGAGCGCAGGCTGTTGATTCTCGTTCCCAGAGAAACACCACTTAACATGGTGCACATCGAGAACATGTTGAAATGCGCGCGGATGGGCGCGGTGATTTTGCCCGCAATGCCGGCCTTTTACCACAAACCTGAAAGCCTGAATGACCTTGTGGATTTTATTGTCGCAAGGATTATGGAGCACCTTGGCATTCAGAATGACCTCATTAAGCCCTGGCCCTCTGTTATTTCAGACCCTTCGTAATGACGTCCCGCAACCCGTGAAGTGTTAAAGCCTTTCCTTTCGCCGCGAGAAGTTCATGCCGACTATGGAAGACTTTACCGGCAGAGCTCTTAAAAAACGCCTCCTTGTCATCTCTGACAAGGAGGCGCACAGAAATCAGGAAGCCTGCTTCTGTTTTCTCAATTCCTCTTCCCTGAGTTCCTTTCTCAGCACCTTACCCACGGCACTTTTGGGCAGGCTTTCGCGTATCTCCACGAGTTTGGGCACTTTATAGGCGGCCAATCGTTCTCTACAGAAGGATATAACCTCTTCCGGCGTCAGAGTTTCACCCGGCTTGGGCACAACAAAAACCTTTACGGTTTCTCCGCGATAGGGATCGGGCACTCCTACCGTCACGGCATCCAGAACCTTCGGATGAGAGTACAGAACCTCGTCTATTTCACGGGGATAGATGTTGTATCCACCGGCGATGATCATGTCCTTCTTTCGGTCCACGATGTAGGTGTATCCATCCTCATCCATCTTTGCAATGTCTCCGGTGTAGAGCCAGCCGTTTCTTAAAGCCTGGGCGGTCTCCTCGGGTTTATTCCAGTAACCCTTCATCACCTGAGGTCCTCTGACGACGAGCTCGCCTTCTTCACCGATGGGCAGCTCTCTTTCTCCGGTTTCTATATCAACTATTTTGCACTCGGTGTCGGAGACGGGAATTCCTACCGAACCCGGCTTTCTAAGCCCGTGAAGAGGGTTGCAGTGAGTAACGGGACTTGACTCGGTAAGTCCAAATCCCTCGACTATAATGCTACCCGTCATTTTTTCAAACCTGTTTATTACTTCCACGGGCATGGGTGCCGATCCGGTTATGCAGAACTTAACGGAAGAGAGATCAAACTTCTTTATGTCGGGATGGTTGACTATTGCCACATAGATGGTCGGAACCCCGGGAAATATGGTCGGGCGGAATTTGTGAAGGAGTTTGAGAAATTCGTTTATCTCAAATCTGGGTATAAGGAGCATGTAACTTCCCGTATATAAAGCCCAATTCATGCATGCGGTCATGCCGAAAACGTGGAAGAAGGGCAGGATACAGACAATCCTTTCCCTGGCCCACTCAAGGTCGGGAAACCACTTGGTGATCTGGACCACGTTGGCCATTATGTTGCGATGTGTTAGTATAACACCCTTGGATATTCCCGTGGTTCCACCTGTATACTGGAGAAGGGCGATGTCGTCGAGGGTCGCGGGGCACTGGACTTCGGTGGGTGGATTGGACTTCAGAAGTTTACCGTAGGGAAGAACTCGATCTGAATAGGGCACGGCGGTAAAGAGTTTCTGCTTCCTGGCTTTAAGGGGATAGAGAAGGGCAAGGTGCCTGGGCAGAGCATCTCTAAAGCTTGTAACTATTACGTATTCAACGCCGATCTTGCTGTAGACCTTTTCAACCCTGGGAAATAGATGATCAAGGACAACGGCTACCTTTACTCCGGCATCGCTCCACTGGTGTTCTATCTCGCGTTCAACGTACATGGGGTTGGTGTTAACCACAACGGCTCCAAGCCACAGAGTAGCATAATAGGAAACAACATACTGGGGACAGTTGGGAAGCATTATGGCAACCCGATCGCCTTTCTTAACCCCGAGTCTTGAAAGGGCTTCCGCCATACGACTGATCTGTCTCCAGAGATCGCCGTAGGTCAGAACCGCTCCGTAGAAGTTCGTTATGGGTTTGTGCGCCCATTTTTGCACATTTCTGTGAAGGATCGACGGAAGAGGCTCTTCCGGGTATGCAGCATGCCTGGGGACGCCTTCGTCATAATGTTTTAACCAGAGTTCTTCCAGAGCTGACATAAACTACTCCTCCCCTCCTGATTTGCCTGTAATGAGAAAAACATAAAGAAAAGCCCCGGAAGAAGTCCGGGGCTGTGTAAGGAACTTTATTCTGCGCTCTTGAGCTTCCTTACCTCTTCCGTGAAAACCGGTATGAACTTAAACAGATCTTCCACGACACCGTAGTCGGCTTTGCTGAAGATGGGGGCATCAGGGTCTTTATTCACGGCGACGATGTACTTGGATGAGCCCATACCGGCCAGGTGCTGTATTGCTCCGGAAATACCAACGGCTATGTAAAGGCTCGGCGTTACGACCTTGCCCGTCTGACCAACCTGATCGGAATGGGGTCTCCAGCCCGCATCAACGGCGGCTCTTGAAGCTCCAACGGCGGCACCGAGAAGACTCGCAAGCTCTTCCAGCATGGCGAAGTTCTCGGGACCCTTCATTCCGCGCCCGCCTGATACAATAATGTCCGCCTCGGTAAGTTCAATCTTTCCTGAAGTGTCCAGATCAACACTTACCACCCGAGATCTGGCATCTGGTATTTCTACATCCACATTAACTACTTCGGCCTGCTTGCTATCATCAGGTTCCAGACAGCTCATTACTTTGGGACGACAGGAAATCATGGCCACTTCACCGTCGGACCATTCATACCAGCCCAGGCACTTACCTCCGAAAAGAGGCCTTTTGGCCCTTAGTTTGCCGTCCTGAACGGCGATTTCCACACAATCCTGGGCCAGACCGGCTTCAAGCCTTGCCGCAAGCCGTGCCGACAGATCCTTACCGTTCATGGATGCCGGAAGAAGTACCACCGCAGGATCGCACTGGCGCACCATTTCTGCCACGGCGGGCACATAGGTCTCGGCAATGTAATGCTCAAAAGCCGGGTTGTCGGCTACAAAAACTTTTTCTACGCCGTACTTAGCAAGCTCCTGAGCCTTATCGCCGACACCTGACCCCACGACAACTCCGTAGAGCTTAAGCCCTAGAGAATCGGCCAGCCGGCGACCCTCACTTGCCACCTCAAAAGAAACCCTCCTGAAACCGCCATCTCGAAACTCTGCAACAATGCATACAGACTCAGCCATATCTCTTCTCCTTGTCCCCCGTATTTTTTCAGATGTTAGATCACCTTCGCCTCTTCCCTCAGAAGCCTTACCAGCTCTTTTGCCTTCCCTTCCGTATCAAGATTCCCGTTGATGATCTTTCCGGGTTTACGCTCCGGAGGCATTTCAAGGCCTACCAGCGAAATCTTTGCCGCAGCACCGCCGCACTCGCCGGGATCAAGACCCAGATCGGCCAGTTTCTTTACTTCTAGAGGCTTCTTTTTCGCCTTCATAATGCCGGGAAGGCTTGCATATCTGGGATTCCAGACGGCATGGGAACCGCCCATGGTGATGAGAGCGGGAAGTGAGGACTCAAGAACCATCTTCCCTCCTTCCACGGGGCGCTCAATTCTCACGGTTGTGCCGTCGCACTCCAGGGATACCGCAAGGGGCAGGTGAGGCCACCCGAGAAGCTCGGCGACCATAGGACCTCTCTGGTTGTGGTCGTAGTCAACGGCACGATGACCGCAAAGAATAATGTCCGGCTCGAGGGTCTGAACCGCAGCGGCAAGTACCTTTGCTATGCCCAGACTGTCGGCTCCCTCGAGAGCTTCGTCGTCAATAAGCAATCCCTTATCTGCGCCCATAGCCAGGGCCGTTCTTATAGCTTCGACAACCCTTTGAGGCCCCCAGCTAACGATGGTAACAGTACCTCCATGTTGCTCCTTCAGGCGAAGAGCCGCCTCAACGGCGAATTCATCGTAGGGGTTGATGATCCACTTAAGGTCCTGCGTTTCGATGGATTTCCCATCGGCAGCAATACGGATAACCGATTCCGTATCCGGCGTTTGTTTTAGAAGCACGACAATGTTCACTTTACTCCCTCCTTTGAGACCATTTAATAGATGTAGATCCCCCTCCCTGGAGACAGGCCACAAATCCGCATACATTAAAAACAAACTCTTTTTTATTGCAAGACTTTTCCTTTTTTAAATTGAGGCGGCCGAGGAACGTCACCTTTTGTGAGAAGGAGTGCCGCCGAAGCGGCCGGTCTCTACTTAACTGCCACGACGGGGCACTGTGCGTGCAGTATAACGTAATTGGCCGTGGAGCCGAAAACAAACTTCTCCACCCTGGACCTCCTTCTTACTCCAATTATAATCTCATCGGCCCTGCAATCTCTTGCAAACTCAACCAGGTTCTTGCCCGGAGAAGACCCTCTTACCAACAGATGTACCTCACAGGGAATGTCGTTGTCTCTGAGGATGCTCTCTGCGTGAGAGAGGAATGCCCGGGCCGATTCTATTTCTTCGAGCCGTCCTTCGTGGCCTTCAGGTACGGAATAAACTACGTGAACAAAAGCGTTGAAGTGCCGTGCATGGAAAATGGCAACCTTTAAAGCTTCCGACGAGGTGCGGCTACCGTCGTAGCCTACGACGATTGTAAATCGGTCCACTTCTGCCTCCAGATTTTTAAGAAATCATAGCTCTGCCCGGTATTCCTTCCGGGTTCCATCCCCGCAATCTGTAATAGTCTGCCTTGAGCCGCTCCAGTTCCTCCCTCGTAATCGATTTTCCACCTTCCAGTTTTTCCTTCAGAAGCCTCTCCGGCAGGGTATCATCTTCTGCCGTAAGACCCTCACGGATGTTAAACCAGCGGCATTGATCTGTAACGAAAGAAGCAATGTTCTGGAGATCCTTCTTCGTCAGAGATTCACCTGTGGTTAATTCCGTGATCCTGGCAAGCTCTTCCCAGGGGTAAAGGTCTCTGAAGAACCGGCATAAAATCATGCAATCAAAAAGAGTGCAACGATCTTCAAAGTCTATAAATAGCTCGGCCTTACCTTCAATTTGGTCGGGTTTTATCATCCCCGAAAGCTCGGCCTTGTAGAAGGTAGATCGAAGATGACAGGCCCCACGGTCGCTCACCGCGTAGGCAAGCCCCATGCCCTTTAATGCCCTGGGGTCATATCCGGCGGGTTCGAGCCCTTTTACGTGAACCGCCAGAGATTCCAGGCCCCATTCGGAAGCAACTATTTTGATACCCTCTGCCAGAAGGTCGCCAATGCCCTTTCGATAGGCGATTTTCTCAAGAAGAGATGCAATCTTATCCACGTCGCCGTAGTCTATGGATTCCCCGATCTTTCCCCTCCGGGACGCCTCGATCGTGAAGGCAACCAGATTACCTGCCGTTATCGTATCGAGACCCAGGCGGTCGCAAATGTCGTTAAGGTAGGCTATTTCTTCTATGCTGTCGATCATGCAAAGGCCGCCAAAGGAGTAAATGGTCTCATATTCAGGACCTTCTATCACGAGCCCTTTATGCCGACCGTGAAGAACCTCCAGAAGTTTTCCACAGGCCATGAAACAGTTGCGGCAGGCCCTGGGGCGAACACGGCATCGCTCCACCATAAACTCGGCACTTATCTGCCGCCATTTCTCGTAATGTCCGCTGGCCCAGTATCTGGTGGGAAATCCTCCCGCATTATTCAGAAGAGCCACCATCATGGGCGTTCCGTAGTTACGATAGGCCTGAGCCACGCCGTGGTCTCTGCAGGATTTCAGAAACTCCCTGGCATAGCTTCGGATACCTTCAGGATCTGCGACCGGTCTGGTCTGACTTCCCCGGAATGCAATTGCCTTGACCTTTTTGGAACCGAGAACGGCTCCCATTCCGCAACGGCCGGCAGAACGCCAGTAGTCGTTTTCCACCACGGCGAAACGCACAAGGTTTTCTCCCGCAGGGCCGATCACAATAACTCCAGCATCCGTGCCGGATAGGCGCTTTCTGATTTCATCTTGAGCCCGATAAGTGTCCAGCCCCCACAGATCTGCGGCGTCGTGGAAGATCACTTTTTCGTCGGAGATTTCCAGCCATACGGGACGATCCGAAGCACCGGAAATGACGAAAGCATCGAAACCCGTTCGGGACATCGGAATGGCAGCCCGACCCCCCGAGTAAGACTCGCCGAAAAACCCCGTAAGCGGTGATCTGGTGTATATCCCGTAACGGCAATTGCCCCATATAAGAGTGTCTGTTGCCGGACCCAGGGCTATAACGAGTTGATTTTCGGGAGAAAAAGGATCAACGCCCGCCGGGTTTCTCCTGAGAAGAAGGCTTACACCCAGACCCTTCCCACCAAGGGTCTGCTTCAGCATTGAATCCTCCAGATTTTCCGAACTCCACCTTTTTCTTTCCAGGTCTATCAGGGCGTATTTTTTAAAAAAGCCTTTCATTTTTGCCCCTCCTGCCTTTACCGGGTCAGTTCTTTCAGCGCCTCGTCCAGGATGGAAAAGCCGCGATCAAGCTGTTCGTCGGTTATTACAAGGGGCATCAGAGTGCGTATAACGTTCCCGAAGGTCCCACAGGATAGGATAATCAGTCCTTTTTCAAAGCATAGACCAACCAGTTTCTTCGCTTCCTCGGGTGCAGGCTCCTTCGAATGTCTGTCCCTGACCAGCTCCATAGCAAGCATAGGCCCTATACCCCGGACGTCGCCTATGATTTCGTAATCTTCCTGGAGGGCCTTCATTTTCTGCAGGATTTTCTTACCCAGTTCGCTCGCTCTTTGGAGCAGTCCGTCTTCGAGGAGAATTTCCAAAACGGCAAGAGCCGCTCTGCAGGCTAAGGGATTGCCCCCGTAGGTCCCTCCGAGTCCTCCAACGTGGGGCTTTTCCATAAGATCTGAACGTCCCGTCACGGCGCTCAGGGGCATTCCGGCAGCTAAGCTCTTTGCCGTCGTTATTATGTCCGGTACCACATTCCAGTGTTCTATGGCAAAGAGCTTACCCGTTCTGCCCATACCGGACTGAACCTCATCTGCAATGAGCAGAATTCCATACCTGTCACAGATCTTCTTGATCCTGGGAAAATATTCCGGAGGTGGGGTTATAAAGCCGCCTTCTCCCTGAATGGGTTCGGCAATAAATGCGGCAGTACATTCGGGCGCCACATGAGAGATAAAAAACTCTTCGAGATAGTCCGCGCAGGCAACGTCACAGGAAGGATACTTCAGGCCGAAGGGGCATCTATAACAATAAGGAGCGGGCATACGGTAAACTTCCGGTGCAAAAGGGCCAAACCCAAGCTTATAGGGCCTGATCTTGCTGGTAAGCGTCATGGTCAGAAGCGTTCGGCCGTGAAAGGCGTTTTCAAGGCAGATTATGGCGGGTCTTTGAGTTGCGTATCTTGCAATTTTTACGGCGTTTTCCACCGCTTCCGCCCCGCTGTTGGCAAACATGGTCATCTTGGGAAAGTCACCGGGAGTAAGACTGTTCAGCTTTTCGGCAAGTTCTATGTAGGGTTCGTACATCATCACATGAAAACAGGGGTGAATGTATTTGTCCGCCTGGTCCTTTATGGCCGCAACGACCTTTGGGTGGCAGTGACCTACATTGACGACGCCGATACCTCCGGCAAAATCGATAATCTCCCTGCCGTTCACATCTATGATCAGAGCTCCTCTGGCTTCCTTTACAAAACCGGGAGTAACATTAAAGGGACCGGGTGGAACCTGGGAGATTCTCCTTTCCAGCAGTGATTTCTCAACAGGCGATTGCTTCATGGCGCTCTCCTTTTTGCGAGATTAGGGTCATTACTCCGAACCCTCATTCGTTATGCTTTCGAAGTACAAAGAACATACCAGGGGACCGGGCGTGCCGTCAGGTAACCCAATACAGGGTACAGGCTCCGGACTAACCTTCCCAAAAGGACGATCTTGATTATGCAGATGTGCATGAATTATGCATTTGGGCATTTAAAAGGAGTTGATTAACCCTTTAAAAGATAAACTTTCCCTGCTACCGCCAACCTGCCCGCAAACCATGGTACGGATCATGCTACCGCTGTCGGCACATCCACGGCCTTTTGTTCCGATTTGAAGTCGAACCTAAAAGGGGGAGGTTTCGGTATGAGAAAATCGTATGTTATGGGTTTTTTTGTAGCAGTTGCTCTGTTGGGCTTAACCTGCTACGGGGTCTATGCCGATGAAACCAGAGACTACTTCAAGGTGGGTGTCATTACATCTCTGTCGGGCGATCTTGCCACGGGCGGTAATGTAACCAAGAGGGGTTACGATCTCTGGGCAGAAGAGGTGAACAGGCTCGGCGGGATAGAGATTGATGGAAAGAAGTATCCGGTCAAGCTTGTTTACGCCGATGCCCAGTCTGAGCCATCGGTGGGTGCTTCCGCCGCCGAAAGGCTTGTAACGCAGGAAAAGGTCGACTTCGTGCTCGGTCCCTATTCGTCGGGCGTTACGCTTGCCTGTGCACCGGTTCTGGAAAAGTACAAGGTTCCCATGATAACGGGGTCTGCAGAATCCCCTCTTATATGGAAACAAAAGTTCCTCTATACCTTCGGAACCATTCCTCCGGTAAACTACACGGGCTCAACACCTATAAAGACCCTTGCGTCTCTCACGCCTCCTCCGAAAACGGCAATCATTCTCGGTTCCAACGACGCTTTTTCGAAGGCAACGGCCGAGGCCTTCAAAGCCGCAGCCGAAGCTCTTGGGATAAAGATAATCAAGTACGATATCGTGCCTCAGGGGCAGGACCTTACTCCTTACATGGCCGTTGCCAAGGCAACACGACCCGACATAATAGCCTTTGGGGGTCACGACGAGGAACTCATCAACCTGGTAAAGTCTCTGCGACAGATCAACTACACGCCCAAGGCACTTCTTATGCACTACGGAGTGACGGAGCCGGCCTTTGTTGAAGCTCTGGGTAAGGATGCAGAAGGTGTATTCGGCGCAACCGTGTGGACGCCGACTATTCCAACTCACGGAGAGGTCCTTTGGCCCGACGCAAAGAGCTACGGAGAGGCCGCGCTTAAGGCCTTTAATGTACCGGCCGATTATACCCAGGCCGGGTCCACCGCTGCCGGCATCGCCTTCCAGGTTGCACTTGCCCAAATAAAGGCCACACCCCCGCTGTCTTACGAAGAGCGGAAAGCTCTGGTTTCTGCCCTTGAGAAGCTTCACATCAACACTTTCTACGGGGTAATCGATTTTGCGGAGGAAGGCGAGTATTACCACGCCAACGTGGGACTGACTCCTCTGACCGTGCAGATCCAAAAAGGTCAAGCCGTGATTGTCGGTCCGCCTGAATATGCCGAGGCACCTGCTCTTTACCCGCTGAAACCCTGGAATGAAAGATAATACACCGCAGGCTGCCCGGTACGGGGAGTTCACAACTGCCGGGCAGCCTGATCAGGACTGTGAGAGGGTATTCCCTATGCTTTTTTTGTTACCTCAGGCTGTTGTTGACGGGCTTTTGATAGGCGGTATCTACATAACCGTAGCCATAGGTTTTTCGCTGGCCTACGGGGTTATGCACGTCATAGATTTTGCCGTAGGCGAGTGGATAATGCTTGGAGCCTTTCTCGGATACTACCTGAGCCGATGGCTGGGTCTGGAACCTCTTGTGCTTTTCCCCCTGATTTTTGCCGTTTTTTTCATGATCGGATCCTTTATCCAGCCTCTTATCCACAGAGTACTTAGCGGGCGACGGGGAAACCCCGTGCTGATGGGCCTGGTCTTCACCTTCGGTCTGGCCATCATGATCCGGGGATTGGCTCTTACGGCTTTTGGATTTTATTCTCGTTCCATACCCTCAACCCTTGCCGAGGGTTCGCTTTTCCTGCAATTTGGCCCCTTGTTCGTAACCATACCGACAATAAGGCTTGTAGGCCTTTGCCTTTGCTACGCCCTGGTCGTCACCATGGGGCTCTATTTCCTGCTCCACAGAACGGACTTCGGTCTTGCAGTGCGGGCTCTTGCCCAGCACAAGGAAGCGGCGGGGCTCATGGGGGTTAATGCAGGGAGGACGGGATCATATGTTTACGGGATCTACGTCGGCATAAGCGCCATGACCGGTGCGCTTATAGGCTGCATATTTTCCATAAGCGCCCAGATGGGGCCGGATTACACGGTCTTTGCGTTCTTTGTGGTGGTGCTTGCGGGTATGGGATACCTTCCCGGAGTACCCTGGGCCGCTTTTCTCCTGGGCTTCATCCAGTCCTTCTTCCTGATTTACCTCAGCCCGGCCTACACAATGCTCGCCGTCTTTGGAGCCCTTTATCTGATTCTGCTGATTTCTCCAAAAGGCATCTTCGGGAAAGGAGTGTAAGTCTCATGGGTCGAAGATTCCTGTCGTGCTTTGCCGGAGCGGTTGCGCTGGTCGTTACGATCCCCCTGTTCGTGCACGACACTTTTTATCTGCGGGTCTTTACCGAAGCAATTATGTGGATCGGTCTTGCGGTTACCTGGGACGCCCTTGCGGGTTACGCAGGCTACCTTAACTTCGGTCACGGTGCTTTCTTCGGGATCGGGGCCTATACCACGGCTTTACTGATGGTCCACGGTGGATGGCTCTTTTTCCCGGCGACGATTGCAGGAGGGATGGCGGCCGGTCTGAGCGCGCTGATTGCGGGATTTCCCACCCTGAGGCTCCGGGGGGCGTACTTCGCCATTGCAACCTGGGCGCTTGCCCGGGCTATACAACAGCTCGCCCTGATCCTCGATATAACGGGAGGCCCGGACGGGATGAGACTTCCTCCCTTTTTGCACCCCCAATTTTTCTTCTACGTGATGGGCGGGCTGGTTCTGATGGTTTTTGCCCTTTTCTGGTATCTTTTTGAAGTCTCTCCCTTTGGCCTTAAGGTAAAAGCAATAAGGGAAAACGAAGACGGTGCCATGGCCATGGGGATCAACCCGGCCTGCATAAAGATCAGGGTATTCGTTATATCCGCAATTCCGACCGGGATCATAGGCGGAGTGTATGCTTACTGGATAACCTATATTGACCCGGCATCAACACTCGGGGATCTCGTAACCGATCAGGCAGTTGTTATGGCAGTATTCGGAGGCCTTGGGACGTTGATAGGTCCGGCCGTAGGGGCGCTCATTATATTTGCCTTCAAAACCTGTTTCTGGGCCTATCTCTCAGATTACCAGGTTCTTTACCTTATCATCCTCGGAGCGCTTATTGCTCTTAGCGTCGTTTTCCTGCCTGACGGCCTGTGGGGAACCATAAGCGGCAGGCTGAAAGGCACCGGGTCACGCCCCGGAGGTATTCCATCGGCCAAAAAAGAAACACTTACGGGAGATCTAAATGAATAGCCCTGTCCTCAGAGTAGAATCGGTGACCATGGCTTTTGGAGGCCTTCGCGCCGTAGACGGCGTTACATTTAACGTGATGCCCGGTGAAATTGTGGCCATCATCGGGCCGAATGGTGCCGGAAAGACCACAATTTTCAACGTCATCAGCGGCTATCTGAAACCAACACGGGGAAAGGTCTTCTTTCAGGATCGTGACATTACGGGAAAGCCGCCTTATGAACTGGCACAAATGGGAATCGGTAGAACCTTTCAGATAGTCAAGCCTTTCTCCAGCCTGAGCGTCCTTGAAAACGTGATGGTAGGAGCTCTGATCAGGCACAGAAGTAAGGCCGACGCGGAAAGCCATGCTGGGGAAATACTGAAGTTCATCGGCCTGGCGGACAAAGCCGATACGGCCGCATCTGGCCTGACGCTGGCATGGAGGAAACGGCTTGAGATCGCCAAAGCCCTCTCTCTTGAACCTTCTCTCCTGCTTCTCGACGAGGTAATGGCAGGGTTGAATCCCGCTGAAGTTGCCGAAACCGTTGAACTGATAAAGCAGATACGGGACCGGGGTGTTACTGTGCTTCTTATAGAACACAACATGAGGGTGGTAATGAGCCTTAGCAGCAGGGTTATCGTTCTCAATTACGGAGAAAAAATAGCCGAGGGAAGTCCGGCAGAGGTGGCAAAAAATCCTGTTGTTATCAGGGCTTATCTGGGTGAGGAGACGGCAGCATGAGCTTGCTCAGGGTGGAGGACATAAAGGTTGATTACGGTGATATTCGTGCGCTCTGGGGAGTTTCGCTCAGAGTGGAGCAGGGCCGAACGGTTGCCCTTATAGGTGCCAACGGGGCCGGCAAAACGACCACATTAAAATCGATTTGCGGCCTTTTACCCGTTTCGGAAGGTAGGATTTTTTACCAGAATCAGGATATATCGGGGTTACCGGTTTACAAAGTGGTGGATCTGGGAATCACACTTATACCCGAAGGAAGACAGCTATTTCCTAAAATGACCGTCGAAGAAAATCTCCTCGTCGGGTCTTACATAAAGAGGGCCAGAGATAAGAGAGCGAAAAGTCTGGCCCGTGTTTACGAACTTTTTCCCAGACTGGCCGAAAGAAGAAAGCAGGTTGCAGAAACCCTCTCGGGGGGAGAACAGCAAATGCTGGCCATCGGTCGAGGGCTTATGCAGGACCCGGACCTTATAATGTTTGATGAGCCAAGCCTTGGCCTTGCCCCGGTAGTAGTTCACGAAGTATTCCGCACCATAAGGGAGCTTCGTCAGATGGGCCTGACCGTTCTGATCGTCGAACAGAACGTTCATCAGGTACTGAAGGTTGCCGACTACTGCTACGTCATTGAAAGAGGCCGCGTGGTGAAGGAAGGGCCGGGTGCTGACCTTGAAAAGGATCCGGCGGTCCGGGAGGCTTACCTGGGTTTCTAGTAAATTTCCGGTATCTGTGTGGTGCTGACGGTCCCTTCGGATTTTCAAAACTCTACGTGCCCGCGGGTAACTTTTTTACGGAAACCTCTCAGAACCTTGTCCAATAAACCTCCCGGATCTATTCTAAGTGTAATGCAGGCACTTCAGTCGAAAATCATAAGGGCATCTACTGCTTTTGCCCCCGAGCCTTCCGGGAAAACTATTACAGGATTGATGTCAAGCTCCGAAAGGTTCGGTAGTGCAAGGGCCATGTAAGAAACCCGTGAGATAATTCCCGCCAGTGCCTTTACGTCCGACTTTGCCGATCCACGCACCCCTTCGAGAATGGGATAACCCCGGATTTCCCGAATCATCTTAAGGGCTTCTGCTTCGTCAACGGGTGCAACTCTCATGGTAACGTCCTTTAACACCTCTACGAAAATGCCTCCGAGACCGAAAACAACGGTAGGGCCGAATTGAGGATCCCTTTTAACTCCCACCATCACTTCTACTCCCGGACTTACCATTTCCTGAACCAGAACACCGTTAATCCGGGCCTGTGGATACTTCGATTTGGCAATACCGAGAAGATCCCGGAAGGACCTGACAAGCTCTTCCTCGCTCCTTATGTTCAGGCGGATTAACCCGGCTTCGGTTTTGTGGAGTATGTCCGGAGAGTCGATCTTAAGTGCCACGGGATAGCCGATTTCACGGGCGAAATCTACGGCCCTTTCGACCGAATCGGTGCATATTTCCCGGGTTACGGGGATTTCAAAGCGTGAAAGCACTTCCTTCGAACCGTGCTCACTTAGAACCCCGCTCCGATACTTTTCGGACGAGAACCCAATATGCCGCCGAAGTTCAATAACCGAAGGGGTTCTGCTCCGGTTTTTGAGATAATTTCCGAATTGGAGATAGCGGGCCAGGGATCGGAGCGCCCTGGAAGGGCAGGAATAGTAGGGCACCGAGGCTTCTTTAAGAATTTCCAGTTGTTCCCGAATAAGACTTTCTCCTGCAGTCCATACTACCGCTATGGGTTTGTGGGTTGTTTTCTTTATGCGGGCCAGGTCCAGAGCCATCTTGGTTGCCGAGGTACCCACTATCATGGTGATTACCACAACGAGGGCATCCACTCCGGGGTCGTCAACGACTGCCTGAAGCACATTGCGAAAACCTTCGGCCGTATTGATGACCTGGGCAGTCATATCAACGGGATTTCGGGCCGAGCCGAAAGCGGGAATGGAGCTTTTGATTTTTTCCAGCCCTTCCTTCTCGAATTCCGGAACTTTAAGACCCAATTCGTCGGCTATGTCTGCACACAGGACTCCACCTCCTCCCGAGGTGCTTATTATGCCCAGCCCGCGACCCGAAGGCGGTGTGGCAAAGGACGTAATAATTCTCGTAACGTCGATCAATTCGTCAATATCGGAAACGCGGATTATGCCTTTCTGGCGGCACAGAGCGTCGAAAACATCGTCGGAGCCCGTAAGGGCTGCAGTGTGAGACGAAGCCGCACGGCTCCCCACGTCGGACTTTCCCGTTTTAAGGACGACTATGGGTTTCCCCACATCCTGCGCCCTCTCTGCAAGCTCCACGAAGGCCTTACCGTCTCTTATGCCTTCCAGATAAGCACAAATTACCGAGGTGTTCGGATCGTCAAGCATGAATTGCATGAAATCAACGCAGGTAAGATCCATTTCATTGCCTGTACTTACGATGTAAGAAAACCCAATACCCTGAGACTGAGCCAGATTGAAGATGGAAAAGCCCATTGCACCGCTCTGAGTGGCAAACCCTACGGATCCCTTTATAAGCGGATAAACGTCCAGAGCGGCCGAAAAGGCGGCGGCGGTATTATTGTGAAGGTCAACGGCGCCCTGGCAATTAGGCCCGCATACCCGGATTCCCCCTTCCCGGGCAATTTCGGCTATCTCCTTCTGAATCCGCTTACCTTCTTCCCCGGTTTCCGCAAAGCCGGAACTGAATATCGTTGCGAATCGGACCCCTTTGTCCGAGCATTCCCTGAGAACCTGAGGAACCATTCTGAAGTTCACGGCAATAAGGGCAAGGTCAATCTCGTCGGGGACTTCTGCTATTGTTGAATAGCACGGAAGACCGTCAATTGACGAGTAGCGAGGGTTCACCGGATAGAGGCGACCCGTATAGCCGTGTTTCCTGAGGTAGTACAGGGGTTTTCCCGTGATCCTGGTAAAATCCTGTGAAGCACCGATTACGGCTATCGATCGTGGAGCAAAGAAACGCCTGAGATCTACCCTTTCCATTCCAATCCTCCCTATAAGAGCAAGCTGTTAATCCTCTGGGCCTCATCTTTCGAGCATGTCGCCACAATTGATTTTTTCGAAAATCCGTGATTTTATGTCCAGGCGTTGCGTTGAAGCTCAACCGATTTGTGCCTCCTATGCTTTTTTGCAGGAATTCAGAAAGAGGTTCATGCTGCAGGGAGCAAAAGTCGAGCCATTAAAAAAGACCGACTTCTGAGCTCTCTCAGCTTATGGGGATTCAACCGTATTATGCAGGATTGCATAAGTGATGATGTTTTCAAATATCCTGCCCGACGATATGCCTGACGGCTTATCCCGCTCATCCGGTGAGACTATTCTTCCGGATCCTGTCCATGAAGCCTGGTTTCTGGTCGATGGTGAAGGAAGGATTGTTCTATCCAACAAATGCGCCGAAAAAAGCTTTGGGCTTCAGAAAAATGCATTACTCGTCACCCTTTATCCCGACTTATGGCAACCCGTTCAGGCGGTAATTATCGGGAAGACGGGTCATTCCGTTTGCTCCGTCAGAATTGGCGGAAGAGACTATGTCTTGAGGGTACGTGCTTACCGTGGCGGACTGTCCCACAGGGGAGCCCTCTGTAGCCTTGAAGAGAAAGGTCGCTTTGAAGCCATAGTGGAGGAATTATTCCATTTCCGACGCACGACGGCCGAACTGGAAACAATAATAAACTCTTCCCATGATGGACTCTGGATCTGTGATGCCGACGCAAAGGTTGTGAGGATCAATCCCGCTTCGGAGAGAATCAACGGCATAAAGGCGGAAGACGTCGTCGGGAGATCCATGAAAGAACTTGTTGAAGAAGGGTTTGTTAATAAATCCGCAACCCTGGAAGTCCTTCGAACGGGAAAGGTGGTTCATCTGCTACAGGAGACCCGCACCGGAAGAAAGCTCATTGTTACGGGTACCCCGGTTTTTGACGATAATGGGAACATAGTTCGTGTTGTCGTGACCGAGAGGGACATTACGGAAATAGAGGAGCTTCATAGAGAACTTCTTGAAAGGGAAGCGCTTAAAAACGAATATCTCGAGCAAATCCTGAAGCTACAGCTTGAAGAAATGATGTCCCATCAGATCATCGCACGAAGCCCGGCTATGCTGAAAGTGCTGGATCAGGCAGTGAGGGCCGCCAGGGTGGACTCAACGGTTCTTCTGCTGGGTGAATCCGGAGTTGGCAAGGGACTGATCGCCGAATTGATCCACAAGTACAGCCACAGGGCCTATGCCCCCTTTATGAAGATAAATTGTGCAGCATTGCCCGATTCTCTTGTGGAATCCGAGCTCTTTGGTTATGAGGCCGGGGCCTTCACCGGTGCAAGAAAATCGGGAAAACCGGGGCTCCTTGAGGTTGCTCACGGAGGGACGGTTCTTCTGGATGAAGTTGGGGAGCTTTCCCAGGAAACTCAGGCAAAGCTTCTTCACTTTCTTGAAGACGGCAGGTTTACGAGGGTAGGGGGAACAAAACGCAGAAGCGTTAACGTGCGGATTATTGCCGCTACAAATAGGCCCCTTGACGATCTGGTCAGGTGTGGGAAGTTTCGTCAGGATCTGTACTACAGATTGAACGTAATTCCCATACGTGTTCCCCCGCTCAGGGAGCGTACGGAGGACATACTGCCGTTGCTGGACCATTACATTCGGCATTTCTCCAGGTCTATGGGTGCCGAAAAGCGGCTCAGCCCTTCTGTGCTCAGAATCCTCGTCAGGTACGACTATCCCGGAAATGTTCGGGAGCTCATGAATCTTTGCGAAAGGCTGGTCGCCATGTCATACGGTGATGTGATAGGTCCGGAGGATCTTCCGGAAGAGCTCGGGGAAATGGAAAAAGAAAGGAGACCGTCTGTTGATAACCCGATCGACGGAGCTGTCGAAAAAGGCTTTCGTGAGATAATTGAAGAATTTGAAGAGCGTATTTTCAAAGAGATGCTATCTCGTTACAGGACTCAGCAGAAGATAGCCGAAGTACTGAAGATCAACCAGTCCACCGTTGCCCGCAAGTTGAAGAAATACGGACTCAGTTAATTTTTCTTTTAATCGGTACGCCCTTCGCTAAACCCATTTGACCGCAATCAAATGGTGCGTTATGCCTTTATGCACTCTGTGAGAAACGGTTCAGGAGGTCTACCGTCATGTTAAAGCGGATAGTAAAAAGGCTTTTTAAAAGCTACAACGAACGCTATCTCCAGGGGCTTGCTCCTCTGGTGGACCATATCAACAGCCTTGAGCAATCCATGATGAAGCTAAGTGATGCAGAACTGCAGGCCAAGACCTGGGAATTCAAGGAGAAGTTGAATCGGGGGGCAAGCCTGGATGATCTTCTCCCGGAAGCTTTTGCGGTCGTAAGAGAAGCAGCGCGGCGCGTTCTGGGCATGAGACCCTTCGATGTTCAGCTTGTAGGCGGGATCGTGCTCCATCAGGGTAAGATCGCCGAGATGAAAACGGGAGAGGGTAAAACTCTGGTTGCCACCATGCCCGTCTATCTAAACGCTCTGCTGGGCAGAGGGGTTCACGTCGTCACGGTGAACGACTATCTTGCCCGACGGGACAGCGAATGGATGGGCAAGGTCTACAGATTTCTGGGGCTTTCTGTAGGATGCATCGTACACGGTCTTCCCGACTCAGAACGCAAGAAGGCATATCAGGCAGACGTAACCTACGGAACCAACAACGAGTTTGGTTTTGATTATCTCCGGGACAACATGAAATTCCGGCTTGAGGACATGGTCCAGAGGGACCTCTATTACGCAATAGTTGACGAAGTGGACAGCATCCTTATAGACGAAGCCAGAACTCCGCTGATTATAAGCGGTCCTTCGGAAAAATCCACAGAGCTTTACTACCGGGTTAACAGGATTATACCGAAGCTTAAAAGAGATCAACACTTCACGGTGGACGAAAAGAGCCAGGCCGTTGTACTGACGGAAGAAGGCGTTGCAAAGGTGGAAGAGCTTCTCGGGGTGGATAATCTGTACGATCCGCACCACATTGATCTGCTCCATCACGTGAACCAGGCACTTAAGGCACACTACCTTTTCAAGCGGGACGTTCACTACGTCGTTAAGTCTGGAAAGGTGATAATCGTTGACGAATTTACCGGCCGGCTCATGCCGGGGAGGCGCTACAGCGATGGGCTTCATCAGGCTCTGGAAGCTAAAGAGGGCGTCAGAATAGAGAATGAAAACCAGACCCTGGCCACCATAACCTTTCAGAATTACTTCCGTATGTACGAAAAGCTCGCCGGCATGACCGGAACGGCGGAAACAGAGGCCGAAGAATTTGCTCAGATCTATAAGCTCGATGTCATAGTAATACCCACTCATAAAAAGATGATCCGAATAGATTACCCGGACTGTATCTACAAAACGGAGAAAGAAAAATTCCGGGCGGTGGTGAGGGAGATAGTAGAGCTTCATCGTCAGGGACGACCGGTTCTGGTGGGAACGGTTAGCATTGAAAAGTCCGAACGCCTGAGTGCGATGCTCAAAAAAGAAGGAATTCCCCACCAGGTGCTTAATGCGAAGCACCATGAAAAAGAGGCCGAAATCATTGCCAGAGCCGGCCAGCGAGGAGCCGTAACCATATCAACGAATATGGCCGGTCGAGGTACCGACATCGTATTGGGTGAGGGCGTTGCGGAATTGGGGGGGTTACATGTAATAGGCACGGAGCGCCATGAATCCAGACGTATCGATAATCAGCTTCGTGGCCGCGCCGGCCGTCAGGGCGATCCCGGATCCTCCAGGTTCTATCTGTCTCTTGAAGACGACCTCATGAGAATCTTCGCTTCCGATAGGGTTGCCAGGATTATGGACAAGATCGGAATGGAAGATGATGTCCCCATTGAACATCCCCTTGTCACCAGGGCTATTGAGAATGCTCAGAAGCAGGTCGAAGCTCACAATTTCAGCATTAGAAAACAGCTACTTGAGTTCGACGACGTTATGAACACGCAACGGGAGATCATCTACAAACAGAGGCGGGAGGCCCTGGCAGGGGGTAATCTGAGGCCCGTAATCGAAGATATGATCCGTGACGTGATCGACTCTATGGTCAGCCTTTACTGTAACGATGAAGTAACGCCCGATGAGTGGAACCTCGAAGGCCTGGTCAGGGAATTCTACAGTTCTACCGGAATCGCCCTCTCAGCCCAGGAGCTTGAAGGATTCCGGGACGCCGGGGGGATCCGGGACTTTTTATACCGGAGGGCTTTGAGTAAGTATAACGAGAGGGAAGGAGAACTGGGGGCCGAACTACTTCGCCAGCTTGAAAGCTTCATCCTGCTACAGAACGTGGATAATCACTGGAAGGATCACCTGCTCAGCATGGATCACCTGAAAGAAGGGATCGGACTCAGAGGCTACGGTCAGGAGGACCCTCTCGTGGCCTATAAACGGGAGGCTCACTATCTTTTTGACGAAATGATTGAAAGGATTAAGGCCGATACGGTAAGAATGCTTTTCCGTATCAGGATCCAGCAGGAAGAGGAAGTATCCAGATTGAAGGCGGAGCGCGAGTCTCAGCCCCTTTATTACGGCGGAGGAGAAGGCTCGGCTAATAAGCGGCAACCCGTAAAAAGCAAAAAGAAGGTGGGTAGAAATGAGCCCTGTCCCTGCGGAAGCGGCAAAAAGTACAAGCGATGTTGTGGTCGATAGGAAGCCCTTTGCAATTCCCGGCTTCCTCGTAAATGCAGTTGAAACGGGAATGAGGTACCGTGGAAGGCCTGACCTTGCCCTGATTCTCTGTGAAAACCCCGAAGGTGCCGCCTGTGGGGGTGTGTTCACGAAAAATCTCTTTGAGGCGGCTCCGGTTAAAATCAGCCGGGAGCACCTGAAGGAGTCCGGCGGGAGAGTTGGGGCGGTACTAATAAATGCCGGAATAGCCAACGCATGCACGGGTCTGGAGGGACTGGTAAGAGCAAAGAGAACTGCACGGCTTCTGGCGGAAAGGCTGAGACTTAGAGAAACCTCTGTGCTGGTTGCATCAACAGGGGTTATCGGGAACCACATAAAGGTTGAAACTATTGAAGCCAGAATCCCCGAGCTCCTGAGTAACCTTTCCCCCGATGCCTGGGATCTGGTAGCAAGGGCCATCATGACGACGGATACCCGGCCGAAGGTTGCCTGCGCAGAAGGCGAAATTGATAGTTCTATTATCCGTGTAGGTGGTGTGGCTAAAGGATCGGGCATGATAGCGCCAAACATGGCAACCATGCTCGCCTTTATCTGTACTGATGTTTCCATAGAACCGGATACTCTGCAGGAAATTCTTTCGCAGGTGACCGACAAAACCTTCAATGCAATAACCGTCGACGGCGACACGAGCACAAATGATACGGTTCTGGTACTGGCATCGTGTCATCCCGAAGGAGCCGTGGTCGGCAAAGACGAGCCCAAAAAGCTCGAATTTTTCGAATTGCTTCTAGAAGCTGTCTGCAGAGACCTGGCAATACAGATTGTTGAAGATGGCGAAGGAGCAACGAAAACCGTAGAAATTCGTGTTATTGGGGCGCCAACACGAGATGCGGCGATGGCCGTAGCAAAAACCGTAGCCCAGTCGCCGCTGGTGAAAACGGCCATATACGGAGGTGACGCTAACTGGGGGCGTGTCGTTGCTGCTGCCGGTCGTGCCGGTGTTTCCTTTGACCCCGATCGGCTTTCCCTGTACTTTGACAACCTTTGCGTTTTCAAAGACGGCAGACCCCTGGATGACGAAGAAGTGGAGAAGAGGGCAACAGAGATCTTTTCACGACCGCGATTTCGTATATGCCTGGATCTTGCGGCGGGTAGCGAGGAGGCGACCGTCTGGACCTGTGATCTTACTCACGGGTACATCGATATTAATGCCCGTTACAGAACATAAGGTATTACGGAGGGGGATTAAATGGGACGCTACATGGAGTTGCAGAGAGACGGGTCGGTAGTGGTGATGACCCTGACCAGAGGAGACGAGGCAAATACATTCAGGCGGGATGTGCTGGAAGAATATCTTGAAACTTTTGACGAAATCGAGAACACGGAGGGCAATCTCGCCTTACTGATTACAAGTAACTCCCCGAAGTACTGGTGTACGGGAATTGATCTTGAGTGGCTGAGCACCCAGCCAAAGGAGTATTTTCTAGAATTTGCCTCCCTTATGGACAGGGTCTTTTTGAGGGCTGCTCTTTTAAACCTTCCCACGGTAGGATGCCTTACGGGACACACCTTTGCCGGCGGTGCAATCCTTGCCTCTGCACTGGATTTCCGGTTTATGAGAGAAGACCGGGGCTGGTTCTGTTTCCCTGAGGTGGACATCAAGATACCCTTTTCTTTGCTTATGCAGGAGATTGTTGAGATGCTTCCCAATCCCCACGCTGTAAAGGAGTTGATCCTTACGGGACGAAGGATAGGGGGGCGTGAAGCCGCGGAGCTCCGCATTGTGGACGGAGCCTATCCTCCCGAAGAACTCTTCGAGAAGTCCCTTGAATACGCACACATGCTTTCTCAGAAAGACCGTAAAACTTACACGCAAATCAAACATACCTGGAGGCGATCGATACTGAGGCTTAAAAAGGCGGTGCTTGAGGGAACGGTGTCGTTCCATGAAATATAAAGGTCCCTGAAATCCGGGACTCCATGGGGGAAGAGATATGGCGGTTGTTAAGACCTATGAGGAAATAAACGAAAAGATCAAAAGCGGGAAGGTTGTGGTGGTAACGGCCGAGGAGATGACCCGAATAGTCAGAGAAAAGGGTGAAAAACGGGCGGCAGAAGAAGTGGATGTGGTTACAACGGGAACCTTTGCCCCCATGTGTTCCTCCGGAGTATTCATAAACTTCGGACATACCAAACCGCCCATCAAGGCACATCGGGTCCTGTTGAATAATGTACCCGCCTATGCAGGACTTGCCGCAGTGGATATCTACCTGGGAGCCACAGAACCCGCCCTCGAAGACCCACTGAATAAGATTCATCCCGGATTGTTTGAATACGGCGGAGGACATGTGATTCACGATCTTGTTAGCGGAAAACCCGTGGTGCTTAAGGCAGAAGCTTACGGAACCGACTGCTATCCCAACCGTTATGTGGAAAAAACGGTCTATCTGAAAGATCTTCCCAATGCGGTGCTCTGCAATCCGAGAAACGCTTATCAAAATTATAATTGTGCGGTAAACCTATCCAGAAAAACTCTTTACACTTACATGGGTGTTCTTAAGCCAAAACTGGGCAACGCCAATTATTCGACTTCGGGCGCCCTCAGCCCCCTGCTGAACGATCCCTATTACCGAACAATCGGCATGGGAACCCGCATATTTCTCGGGGGAGGCATCGGTTACGTCGTCTGGCATGGAACTCAGCACAACCCCAATGTGCCCCGAAACGATAGGGGCATACCCCGTGGGCCTGCGGGTACCTTGATGGTTCTCGGCGATCTCAAACAGATGCAACCAAGATGGCTGGTGGGCGTGAGTATCCTGGGCTACGGGTGCTCCCTTGCAGTGGGAATTGGAATCCCAATCCCCGTGCTCGATGAAGAAATGGCCTACTATACCGGGGTTTCTGACGAAGATATAGTAACTCAGGTGAAAGACTATAGCTTCACCGAAAGCGAACCGCTCGGGGAAGTATCCTATGCGGAACTGAAAAAGGGCGTAATCAGGATCCGGGGAAAGGAAGTGCCCACAGTTCCTCTTTCGAGCTACTTAAGAGCACGGGAAATTGCAGAAATTCTTAAGAACTGGATAAAAAGCGGATCCTTTTTGCTCGGAAAACCACAGGAGTATCTTCCCGGATGTCCACAGTGACGATGAAGTTGACGGGGTTACTGGAAAACGAACGGTGGGCAAAGGTTAGGGAAATTCTGGAAAGTCGCAAGAAATGGCTTCTCGCCTACTCCGGCGGAAAAGACAGCACCGCTCTTCTGTGGTTTGCCTCATGTTTAACCTCTTCAAACGTTATCCCCGTGTTCCTCGAACACGAACTTCTCCCTTCTTCGGAAAAAGAAAGAGCCTCCAGCGTGCTGAAGGCTCTGGATTTGCGCCCCGGGCTCATAAGGGTTTCCTGCAGTGTTCTGAAAGCTCCTGAGGTTCTTCAGAATGCACCCGATCGATGTTACCATTGTAAAAAAATACTCATGAATAAGCTTGTAGAACTGGCCAGTTCCCTTGGATGCGATGGCCTCTGCGACGGGACGGTAGCAGATGATGAGGAATCCAGAAGGCCCGGCGTTCGGGCATTGCGAGAACGCGGGGTTATAAGCCCCCTGGCTGTGGCGGGAATTGACTCCCGGGAAATACTCCGATTGTTCCGGGACATTATAAAGCTTCCGGCAGAGCTCATAAGGCCAGAAAGTTGCCTGGCCACAAGATTGCCCTATGGGACGCAATTGGACGGTAGTATCCTGTCAAGACTTGATGGGCTCGAAAACCTTCTCAAGTCTTTCTGCCGCGGACCGGTAAGGGCAAGATACCATCCGTCAGAAAACCTGGTCAGGATTGAATTGGATCCTGTGGATTTTGTTCTGCTGTTCGACAATAGTTGTCGCGTAAGCGTAATAAACCTTGCCCGAAACCTTGGGTTTGGTTTTGTGACCCTTGATGTCTCGGGCTTTAAATCCGGATCCTGGGATAGGTGATTTTCGGAGATCGAGTAGATGACGGAACGTAAGGTAAAGGCAATAGGTTTAATTTCAGGAGGACTTGACAGCCTTCTTGCCGCAAAGGTCCTTCAGGATCAGAACATAGATGTTCTCGGCATCAGCTTCGCCACGCCTTTTTGGGACTGCGAGATGGCGGTCAGGGCTGCGACAGAAGCAGGGATTCCGATACGTGTTGTGGATATTTCTCATGAACATCTGGAGATAGTGAAAAACCCCAGGTATGGTTACGGATCAAATATGAATCCCTGCATTGATTGCCACGGCCTTATGTTGAGAGTGGCAGGAAGGATCATGGAGGAAGAGGGGGCTGACTTTATATTCACGGGAGAGGTACTGGGACAAAGGCCAATGAGCCAGCGACGTGATGCACTGCGAAGTGTTGAAAAACTGTCCCGGTACGAGGGAATCATTCTACGCCCCCTCAGTGCAAAGCTCCTCCCGGAAACCGAGCCTGAGAAAAAGGGCCTTGTCGATCGGGAGAAGCTGCTGGCCATTCGAGGCAGAAGCCGTAAAGAACAGATGAAGCTTGCAGAAACTTACGGACTCAAAACCTATGCTACCCCCGCAGGTGGATGCCTTCTTACCAAGGAGGGATTTTCAAGAAAGCTGAAAAAGCTCCTTGAGATTATGCCGGATGCAGAGGTCCGGCACATAGAAATGATAAAAAGCGGGCGACTTTGCGTAATCGGCGATCGGGCCATTCTCTTTGTCGGCAGAAACGCAGCGGACAACAAAAGACTGGACACTCTCACTTCTTCACCAGAGGAGATCAGGCTTAAAGTGCTCGGCATTCCCGGACCAAGAGGTATCCTGTGCGGAGGATATGATAACGACCGAATAGAGCTTGCGGCCTCCATTGTGGCAGCCTTCAGCGATGCTGATCCAGACGACATGGTGACCGTAGAATTAACAAAAGAAGAGGGTATTGAGACGGTTACCGTTAAACCTATTGACCGACGGCGGATTGATACCTTCCTGGTCAGATAGTAGCAAAAGGTTACGAAGAGTTACTGTTTAAATTTGCCATTTTCAATTGTAGTGCCTATATTTTAAAGGACGGTTTCGGTGATAAGGGTTTGTTTGCGGAGGGTTGGTTCCGATGGAAGAAAGAAGAGAAGTTTGTGTTTGTGAGAATTGTGGTAACGAGGCGGAGATGATCATCAGGTGTTCTTATGTGAGAGTAGATGATAGCGGGGAAGAGGTACGGAAAAAAGAGGTGAGAACCTGTTCTATTTGTGGTAATGAAGCAGACCTTATAATTGATTGAATGAGAGGAGGTTCAGTGGGCTTCCATGGTAGCATTCGGTCCCCAGAAGGTTCCAAGTCACATAATCGTATGTCCTTTCTGCGAAACCTGTCTTCCCGTTCCTTCGGACTTTGATGCGGTTTATAAGTGCGAGTGCGGAGCATGCTACAAGGTATGTAGCATTAATGCGGTTGAAAAAGGGGTTTACGAGATAGCCGGTGAGTTGTGGACCGAGGAAGAGTTAACTTTCATACAGAATGTGCCTGTTGACGTTTGCAATATCGTGGTAGAAAAGGATTTTGATCGTCTTCTTTCGCTACGCGAAGCAAGCGATGCTTCTCTGCTGGAGAGATTTTTTAAATACAACGCCGATGAAAAGCTGGGCCTTGTATGGGTCAAACGATTGATATGATACTTGCAGACGGGGCTTCTTAAGTAAAAACACTATTTTCAAACTCTCTATGGCTTTTATCTTGTGAAGTGGTTTTGGATCGGGTGTTCTTTTGTTGTGTGGGATAGAGTATTTTTTCAAAGGGTGGCGCTTTGTAAAATATGAGGTAACCGGGTAAAACCAAAAAACGGAGGTTAGGCTATGAGAAGAAAGGGTTTCGCAGGTTTTGTTGCTGTGATGGCACTGGTCTTATTTGGAGCAAGCCTGGTCCAGGCCAAGATGGTTCCCAAAGTGGATCACTTCATCCTCTTCGTCGATCAATCGGGATCGATGTATATGACTCACGGAAAGCAAAAGGATGTGAAGATCAGGCTTGCCAAGCAGGTTCTCGCCGATATGAACGAAATGATTCCGGAACTGGGTTATCAGGGAGCTATTGAGCTTTTCGCGCCGCTTAAGGAAGTGCTGGCCCCCAGAGTTTACGACCGGGCCGCCTTCAGTCAGGCTATAGTCGGCATACCGGAAGATCAGGGAATTTATGGGAGAAGAACTCCAATGGGCCCCGGTATAAGTGGAATTGATCCTTTGCTCGCCCGAATGGATGGAAGAAAGGCCGTTATCATATTCTCAGACGGCGAAGCCAATGAGGGAACAGACCCGGTTATGGAAGCCAGGTCTCTTGCCAGCAAATATTCCAATCTTTGCTTCCACGTTGTGTCCTTTGCCGAAACGGAGTACGGACAGAATATCCTCAACCAGATTAGCCAGATAGGCAACTGCGTCCAGGCAGACGGGCTTACCCTGCTTACGGACAAACAGGCTCTGGCTCAGTTTGTAAAAGACGTATTCTACGAAGAAGTGCCCGAAGAGGAAGAAGTGATAGTCCTCAGAGGCATTCATTTCGATTTCGACAAGTACGACATCAAGCCCGAGTGGGTGCCCGTGCTCGACGAAGGTGTTGAAATCCTGAAGAAGCATCCTGACATAAAGATCATAATTGAAGGACATACGGACTCGATCGGAACGGATGAGTACAACCAGAAGCTTTCCGAGCGTCGTGCTAAGGCTGTTTTCGACTACTTCGTAAGCCACGGTATATCACCCGATAGAATGAAAACCGTTGGCTTCGGCGAAAGCCGACCTAAGGCCGATAATTCCACGGCAGAAGGTCGGGCAATAAACCGTCGAGTGGAGCTAAAAGTGGTGAAATAAGCGAATAAGCATAATACCACCCTTTGTCCGCCGTCTGGATTTTGCTTTGACGATCCAGACGGTGGATTTCTTTATAAATGGAGTTTCTAAATGAAAGGTCGTCGTTTAACCCTTTTTTTGCCAGTCCTTTTTCTTCTGGCTTTGAGTATCGGTGTCGATAGCAGGGCGGAGGATCTTGTGGCACAGACGGGATTTGATGCTTTCTGCAGAGAATGGTTACATAAACTGAAAACCCGGGGATGTTACAGTCCAGAACGGCCCTGTGAGCTTCAGGATAAATCCGATCCCGAAGTCAAAATAACCGGGTATTCCTCGATAGAAAAGGTAACATCAATGGTGGTGAAGAAGACACTCGTACCGGAATCTCCTTATGTGGGTATTTTGAAATATTCTGTGATTAATTACTGCCTGGAAGAAGGTAATACGGATCAATTCAAGCCCTGTGGATACCAGAATGTCACGGAAATTTTCTCCTACAGGAACGGTAAGTGGACCTACTAGGCTGCTCAAAGGGATAATACTGTTAGCATGCCTGATATGTTTACTGGAAGAGGGGCCTAAGACTTACGCTGCTACAATTGGCGAAAGTGGCGAGAAGTGTGCCTTAGAAGAAAACCTGCTCTTCTGTGCGACCTATTACGGCACCGTACCGGTGAAATCCCTGATTCCCGACGAAGAAAGCCCTTTCTTTATGGATATTTTCAAAATACGCCTTGAAAACAGAGGCACCGAAGAAATTTCCGTTAAACCCGACGACTTCTATTGCATCACCCTCTCGGGCAGGGCCCTTGTGGTCGATAGACCCCTTCACGATCGCATAGTATGGCAGGAAAAGCTTACCGACTATCGGCTACTTCCCGGGGAGTCTGTTGAGAAATTCATCTTTTTTCCTTCTTCCAGAGATTACATAAGAGTTATCGTTCACAGGGTGAAGCCCATCATTGAGTTAAGGCTTTTTTGAGGCATTCCGACTCTACGAAGGCGGCTATGGACTTTTAAAGGGGTGTTGGTTAAAAATAAGCGTTTCCGATGTGTTGCAGTAGTTTGAAAACACTTCCAAGAGGGTAAAGTTGCCTTGGCCGGACATCGTCTTGTTGATCAGATCAAGGAAGTTGTTGATCTTGTAGATCTCGTGTCTGAAACGGTAAGACTGAAGAGATCCGGCCGTAGATACTCCGGACTATGCCCATTTCATGCAGAAAAAACCCCGTCCTTTTTCGTGGATCCCGACAAGCAGCTCTTTTATTGTTTCGGCTGCGGGACGGGTGGTGACGTGATTGCCTTTGTTATGAAACATAGAGGATTGGACTTCCATGAGGCGGTCAGATATCTGGCGGAACGCTACAACATTCCTCTGGAGGCCGGTTCCGGAGATCCCAACAGAGCAGGAGAAAAGGAAGAGCTTTATAAATTAATCGAAGAGGCTCAGGCATTTTACCACGGGTTGCTCTTTTACGACCGTAGAGGAAAGGAAGCCCACGAATATCTCAGAAAGCGTGGAGTCCCGGAAAAGCTGGCGAAGGAAGAAAAGCTTGGCTATGCACCCGATGAATGGGATGCATTACTCAATCACTTCCGAAGGAAGGGGTTCGATCCGGAAAAAGGGATTAAAGCCGGGCTTTTTGTAAAATCTTCCGGCGGCAGAATCTATGATCGCTTCCGTCGTCGGCTGATCTTTCCCATACGTGATACGAAGGGCAGGGTGGTGGCCTTCGGAGGGAGAAGTCTGGACGGTACTGAACCCAAATATCTAAACAGCCCGGAAACCCCCATATACAACAAAGGAAGCCTTCTTTATCAATATGACAGGGCCAGAAAAGCCCTGGATTCCTTAACATCCGGGAACAGATTCGTTTTCCTGGTCGAAGGTTACATGGACGCTCTGGCTTTCCATCGGGTTGGTGAGTTTAGAGTAGTGGCCACTCTGGGAACTGCTTTCACCGGACGTCATGCCCGTCTTCTGAAACGCATGGTCGATGAGGTCGTCCTGGTTTATGATGGGGATAGTGCCGGTCGGAAGGCTATGATGAGGATCTTTCCCTTTCTGTTGAAAGAACAGATCAGAGCTAGCTGTGTTTTATTACCTGAAGGGCTTGATCCTGATGACTATTTCCGAAGCCACAATCGTGAGGATTTTGAAGCACTTTTTCGCAGGAGGATTGAGCTGGGTAGCTTTGTTCTGGAAGAGCACATTCGAGACTGGGACGGTACTACGGAAGGGAAAATTGCCGTGGTGAGAGAACTTCACGAGTTCTTAAAGGATCTGGACGATCCGATTATCCTGAGAGATTATGTGCGAAAGATTTCCGAGGGTTTACAGGTACCGGAAGACGCTATTCTGTTTCAGTTCAAAAAATGGTCGAAAAGACGGGGAAATTCCCAAAAATTAGCCTCAGATAAATACCCGGCGGAAAAAGGCAAAACCACTCCTGTGTACTCTCCCGAAGAAGAGCTAATTCGCCTAGTGGTCAAGAACCCCTGGGTTATCGGGGAATTTCGGGATCAGATTCGGGAAGCCCTTTCCTGTGCTTCACCGGCCTTGATTGAAGTCGCCCGTGCCGTTGTCGATGCGGCAGTTCAGGGTGATGGAGAACTGGACGTTCAGGGGGTTTACGAAAAGCTTTCAACGGATGCGGCAAAATCTGCCCTGTCCCGTATTGTCGTCGACGATAACCCATATTACGATAAAGAAATGGCACTTATGGCCTGTGCGGATCTGATAAAAGCCTGTAAAAAGCGGGGCTCTGAGATTGAAAAATCACGCCTCAAGGATAAGCTCATTGAGGCAAACAGGCAGGGTGATGTGGAAACGATAAAGGTGCTTTTGAAGGAACTGCAGGCGCTTGAAGCCTGTGAAATGAGTATTAGAGGGGGGAGAGAACGGATATGACTGGAGCATCCAAAAATAATGCCAGGGACGAGAAGCGTCAGATTCAGATTGAAGAGCTTAAAGAGCTGATATCCCGCGGCAAGGAAAAGGGTTATCTAACCTACGATGAGCTGAACGAGGTTTTGCCGGAAGATCTTGTATCACCTGAAAAGCTCGATGACATGATGATGATCTTTGATGAAATGGACATAGAGATCGTCGACTCCGAGGATGAAGTTGCCATGTACAAAGCCAGAACGGGGCTGTCGACCGACGAAGAAGAAGTTGAAGATGGAGAAGATGAAACGGAGGACGCGGAAGATACGGCCACCAGAGTGGGAGACCCCGTAAGAATGTATCTTCGTGAAATGGGTCAGGTGGCCCTTCTCAGCAGAGAAGAAGAAGTGGAAATTGCCAAGCGGATAGAGGCCGGAGAGCGAGAAGTCTTCAATGCCATAATGGAATCTTCCATTGGGGTTAAGGAAATCCTTTCTATAAGGGAAAAGCTGGAGTCGGGAAAGCTACAGGTTACCGACGTTCTTCGAGGACTTGATGACGACATGTCGGATGAGGAAAAGGAAGAATTAAAAAACAATGTAGTATCTATACTGAGCCAGGTCGAAAATCTGGACAACGAAAACCGGCAAATGCAGATGAAACTTTTACAGGATGATCTTCCCCCCGAAGAAGAAGAGAGACTTAAGGAGGCCGTTCAAAATAACAAAGAACAGATCGTAAACCTTCTCAAGGGCCTTCATCTTGGCAAATGTCAGATCGACCGTGTGGTCGAAAAGCTTCAGTATTATCTGGAAAGAATCGAAGGTGCCGAGAGAGATCTTGAAGAGTGCATCGTCCGATGTGGCAAACCCTTCCATGAAATTCAACGCCTTTATCAGGAAGCTCTTTCTGAAGATGACGGTATTTCCAAACTTGCATCTCAGTTCGGTATGACGGGCGAGCAATTTGAGGCGCTTTTTCAAAAGGCTCAGGCCGCCAGGGAGAAAATAACCGAGCTTGAAATGGAAGCAAAGCTCGACTCGAAAACGCTCAGGCAGCTCCTTCGCCGGGTTGAAGACGGCATGCAAAAGGCCAAACAGGCAAAAACGGAACTCATCGAAGCCAATCTGAGGCTGGTTGTTAGCATCGCCAAGAAATACACGAACCGGGGTCTTCAGTTTCTGGATCTGATTCAGGAGGGAAACATCGGCTTAATGAAAGCGGTGGATAAGTTTGAATATCAGAGGGGCTACAAGTTCAGTACTTACGCCACCTGGTGGATACGGCAGGCCATAACCAGAGCAATCGCTGATCAGGCCAGAACGATTCGCATCCCCGTTCACATGATCGAAACAATAAACAAGTTAATACGTACATCACGCCAGCTGGTGCAGGAACTCGGTCGAGAACCCATGCCCGAAGAGATTGCAGAGCGGATGGAACTTCCCGTGGACAAGGTAAGAAAAATTTTAAAGATCGCAAAGGAGCCCATCAGCCTTGAAACCCCGATCGGCGAAGAAGAGGATAGCCATCTCGGAGATTTTATCGAAGACAAGAAGGCCGTAAATCCGGCCGAGGCTGTCATAAACCTGAACCTTACGGAAAGAACGAGAAGAGCCCTTGCCACACTGACTCCGCGGGAAGAAAAGGTACTGAGAATGAGGTTCGGCATAGGCGAAAAGGCCGACCATACCCTGGAGGAGGTTGGTCAGGATTTCCATGTCACGAGGGAAAGAATACGCCAGATAGAGGCCAAAGCACTGAGAAAGCTAAGGCATCGGAGTCGACGCAAAGAGCTTGAAAGCTTTCTTGAGTGGTAGCACCCTTTGCGGAATTCAAGCCGGTCTGAGAAAAATTTGCTTATGGCGGGTTATCCCGCCAATTTTTTGTTCCGTCAGGATGGAGGTAGGCGTATCGAAATGGAATTTTCGGGCGATATAAAGTCTTATCCGGAGGTTATTCTGGAAAAGGGTAGAGAAAAACGCTTGCTTCACGGCCACAGGTGGGTATTCAGCAATGAGATAACCGTTTCTCTAAAAGGTTTCAAACCGGGGAGCTGGGTCAGAGTTGTGAGTGCCAAAGGCGCTTACCTGGGGCTGGGATACGTTAATCCCAACTCCCTGATCGCTATAAGAATTTTCTGTCCTCCCGGGAAGAAACCAACGCTGGGATATTTTCGAGACCTGCTGACAAGGGCCAATTCTCTACGTCGGAGGATCTTTAAAGACTCAAAGGTATATCGGTTATTCTTTGGCGAATCCGACGGCCTGCCCGGCTTTATCGTGGACAGATACGACGATGTACTCGTCTATCAGGCCAATACTCACGGCATTTCGGCCATCGAGCCGATTTTGGTAAAAATGCTTGCAGAACTTTTTAATCCCCGGTGCATTGTTTATCGAAACGACAGCTCGGCCAGACAATTGGAAGGGCTTGACACGGACAAGGGGATTGCTTTCGGAAGCCTTACAGAACAGGGCCTATGGGTAAACGTTGACGGTCTGTGGTTCTGGGTCGATCCAATAGAGGGTCAAAAAACAGGGCTTTATCTGGACCAGCGGGAAAACCGCAAGTTGCTAAAAGAGCTCGTAAAAGATAAAAGGGTCCTGGATCTTTTTTGCTACGATGGCGGCTGGTCCATCCATGCTGCACTCTACGGGGCGAGATATGTGGTGGGGGTAGATCAATCGGCCCCGGCTCTGGAAAGGGCGAAAGTTAACGCAACGAAAAATGGCGTTGCCGACAGATGTTCCTTTATAAGAGCCGACGTCTTCGATTTTCTCAAAAACGATCAGGATCGTTTTGACGTAATTATTTGCGATCCGCCCGCATTTGCCAAGAATAAAAAAGCTCTTTCCAGTGCCATCAAGGGCTATACCGACCTGAACCGGCGGGTTATGCTGAAACTGACCGAGGGCGGCATCTTGATAACCTGTTCATGCTCACACCATATGTCCGAAACCCTCTTTCACCAGGTGCTCATGGACGCATCACTGGCAAGCGGAAGAAGGTTTGCCATTCTGGAGATCAGGGGACAATCACCCGATCATCCCATCCTTCTTGGCATGCCCGAGACGCGCTATTTAAAGTGTTTCGTCCTTCATATGACATAGCAGGACGGGAAAAGGGGTTATTACATGTCGGGTTATCTTTCTTTATTGACAGCGCCTGAAATTGAGCTAAAATTCACAATGCGCCTTACGTGGAAAAGTCTCTATAAAGGTTTGGAAGATCTTGGCGTGTTCCAGGGTGCTCATGAGACATAACGTAATAGTAGAAAGGAGAGGTCATGGCAGAGATAGGGCACGGCGGAAAAGAAATTGTTGAAAGGATTTTAGAGCCTGCAGAGGCCAAAGAAAAAATCAAAGGACTCAAACAAATCCCCATCAGAAGCCAGATAGCCAACGAGGTTATCGACATCGCTTACGGTTTCTTCTGTCCTCTGGAAGGCTTTATGGGTAAGGCTGATCTCGATTCCGTGTGCAAGAACATGAGGCTTGCCAACGGAGTCCTGTGGAGCATTCCGATTCTTTTTGATATGTCTGATGCCGAGATTGCCGACTACGGAATTAAGGTAGGCGATTCGGTTGTTCTGACCTATCAGGGGAACCCACTGGCTCTGTTTGAAATTGAGGAAATCTACGAGTATGACAAAAAGGCCATCTGTCAGGCAGTGTACGGCACAACGGAGGATAAACATCCCGGATGTGCAAGAACCTACGCATACAAAGACAAGTTCCTGGGCGGAAAGATAACCCTTGTAAACCGTCCGAAGATTAATCCTCCCTTTGAACCCTTCTTCATTCCTCCTCTGGAAATGAGGAAGCGCTTTAAGGAAAAGGGATGGGTGCGTATTGTGGCCCATCAGACTCGAAACGTGCCTCATACCGGTCATGAATGGCTCATGAAGGGAGCCTGGTTCCAGACCTATGGAGAACTCCCAATAGAAAAGCCCATTGTTGGAATTCTTGTAAATGCCATTATCGGCGAAAAGAGGAAGGGTGATTATATCGATGAGGCCATTATTCTCTGCCAGGATGAGCTGAGGAAGGCAGGTTATTTCGGAGATCATAATCATATGACCTCCTTGACCTTCTGGGATATGCGCTATGCAGGACCTAAGGAAGCGGTGTTTCACGCCATCCTGAGAACCAACCTGGGCCTGACCCATCACATGTTCGGCCGCGATCACGCAGGAGTAGGAACCTACTACGGACCTTATGATGCCCATCGCCTTCTGGAAAGCGTGAAGGATGACCTGAGGATTACCCCGGTCTATTCAATGAACTGGCTCTATTGTCCTCATTGTGGTGAAGTTACCTCGGAAGGGCTGTGCAACCACAGAGACGAATGGCAGAAGTTCAGCGGTACCGTCATTAGAAGTATCGTTATGGACGGAGTGAAACCGCCCAGGTTGATTTTCAGGCCCGAAGTGTTCGATCTTGTCATGGAATGTGCCGAAAAATACGGATTCGGATCCCCCTTTGTGACGGATGAGTACCTGAAGAACAGAACTCCTGTATTCAGCGTACCTCCGCTGGAATAACTACGGTATAGGGTGTTAAAACGCTTATCTTTGAGGAGGAAGGGATAATGACGGAAGAAAGATATCCTATAAATATCTGGGTCAACGAAGAAAGATACGAGAAGCTTCGTCAGGCCGGTCTGGCTGACATGTGTGAGGAAATGCTGGCCGGACTCAAGGTAATCCGGGTTTATGCAAATGACGCTCAGAAGGACAAAATCCTCAAGGTTTTCCCGACCGCCAAGTTTGACTCGGCAACCACAAAGAGTATTGAGCTGTTGCCGAAGGATGTGAAGGATAAGATGTTCGATATGATAGTCGAGAAAAAGAGCGTGGACATACTGGACGATTTCTTGAAAAACTACTAAATCCGTAAAGCCACACGGCGGAGAAAGGCCGATATCCTGCTGAGCATCGGATATCGGCCTTTTCGTTTTTTAAACGAGATATTTTTCACAATTCGCCTTGACAAAAAGGACCTTTGTGGTTTAAAGGAAGCACGTAAGGTATTTTTGGGCATATCGGTTTAAAAAAGGTAACCTCTTTCCCGCCTGTTGGATCGTTAAGGAGTGCACATGTTGAGTGCCTATGTGCCGGTCCTGATTTTTGCGGTAATAGCCGTTTTGTTCGCGGCAGTTACACTGCTTCTGTCTCACCTGATAGGTCAGCGTAAGCCCAGCGAAGATAAGTTGATGCCCTACGAGTGTGGAAATGTTCCTATTGGAACGGCTCGTGAGCGCTTTCCGATAAGGTTTTATATTTTCGCCATGCTGTTCATAGTTTTCGACGTAGAAGTTGCCTTTATGTTTCCGTGGGCTGTTCTTTTCCAAAAACTGGGCCTGCTGGGGTTCGTTGAAATGGTCATATTTGTGACAATTCTTTTGCTGGGCTTGTTGTATGTGTGGGGCAAAGGAGCGCTGGAATGGGAATAGAAAGCAACCTCGGAATCGTAACAACATGCCTTGACAAAATTGTCAACTGGGCGAGAAAAAATTCTCTCTGGCCTATGACTTTTGGCCTCGCCTGTTGTGCACTTGAGATGATGGTGACCGTATCGGCAAGGCACGACATTGCGAGATTTGGAGCAGAGGTCTATCGCGGATCGCCTCGACAGGCCGATCTGCTGATAGTTCCCGGTACCCTGACTAAAAAGATGCTACCCATGGTTCTGAGGCTTTATGAGCAGATGCCCGAGCCCAAATGGGTTATCGCTTACGGAAATTGTGCATGTACCGGTGGTGTTTTCAGGACCTATAGTGTCGTCCAGGGGATAGACCTCTATATTCCCGTAGATGTTTACATGGCCGGATGTCCACCTAAACCTGAAAGCCTTCTTACGGCAATTATAAAGCTTCGGGAAAAAATCGATAAGGAATCCTTGAAAGACAGGAGATAGGCTCAGCATGACGGCCCGGGAAATACTGGACAGGATCGGCGCTGAGGCCCCGAGTGGAGTGGTGGATCTTAGCATGGGTATAGATTGTCCTCAGGTTGTGGTCCAAAAAGAAAGTCTGATTCCCTTCATGGAGTTTCTCAAAAAAGATTCAGAGCTGGCTTTTGACCTTATATCCGATGTCACCGCCGTGGATTACGCCGATACGAGGACGCCCCGGTTCGATGTGGTTTATCACATCTTTTCGCTCAAGAACAACGAACGGATAAGGGTTAAGGTTCCGGTAGGAGAAGGGGAAGCGGTCGATAGCGTTACCTTCCTTTGGCGAGGAGCGGAGTGGCTGGAACGGGAAGTTTATGACATGTTCGGGATACCCTTTAATAATCATCCCGATTTGCGTCGAATTTTGATGCCCGAAGATTACAAATATTATCCTCTGAGAAAAGAGTTTCCTCTTGAAGGAATCGAGGATTAAGAGATGACGGTGCCGGCAACAAACGATCAGAAGGGTCAAAACAGGCAGGAGATGATTCTCAACATGGGGCCGCAGCACCCGTCAACCCACGGGGTGCTGAGGCTCATACTTCATCTGGAAGGTGAGGTCGTCCAGAGGGTTATCCCCGTTATAGGATACCTGCACAGAGGAATTGAAAAGCTTGGAGAATATAATACCTACATCAAGAACATAGTCTTTACCGATCGGCTGGATTACACCAGTGGAATGTGCAACAATCTTGCCTATGCTCTTGCAGTAGAAAAGCTTTGCGGAATAGAGGTTCCCGAGCGAGCCCGGGTTATCAGGGTCATCATGGCAGAGCTCAATCGAATTGCTGCCCATCTTCTCTGGTTGGGAACTTACGCAATCGACATAGGGGCTATTACTCCGTTTTTTTATTGTTTCAGAGAACGCGAAAAGATTCTTGATATGTTCGAAATGGTTTCGGGACAGCGGCTTACACCGTCCTATATATGCATTGGCGGTGTAAGGAAGGATATAACGGACCGGTTTCGTGAAGCTCTGAGCGTATTCGTCGATACCTTCGAAACTTACCTGAAAGACTATGAAGGGCTTCTTACCAAAAATCCGATATGGGTATCACGCCTCAGGGATGTTGCGGTTCTGCCCAGAGAAGATGCGATAAACTGGGGCGCAACGGGTCCGGTTCTCAGGGCATCGGGTGTTCAGTTTGATTTTCGCAAGGCCAAGCCCTATTGCGGGTACGAAAATTATGAATTCGACATTCCCTATGGCACTCGTGGTGACTGCTATGATCGTTACATGGTTCGTGTAGAGGAAATGCGCCAGTCACTTAGGATCATAAGACAGGCCATGAAAGACATACCCGATGGGCCTGTCCGTGCCGATGTACCTTACATCGTTATGCCCGACAAGGAAGCAGTTCTTACCGATATAGAAGCCCTTATAAAACACTTCAAAATCGCTTCCGGCCTTTTCCAGATTCCCAAGGGTGAGGTTTACAGCTCCGTTGAAAACCCGAAGGGAGAGCTCGGTTTTTACATAGTTTCCGATGGTTCATCCAGGCCTTATAGAATGAGGATCAAATCGTCCTGTTTCGTTAACCTCTCGGCTCTTCCCTTCATGGTGGAAGGGAAGCACATGGTGGCCGATGTTGTGGCGGCTCTTGGAAGTATTGATATCGTTCTGGGAGAAGTCGATAGATAAGGGGAGCATGTAACGTATGGTGGTCACAATAGACGGAAAACAAATTGAAGCACGGGAAGGGCAGACCATATTGGAACTTGCCAGGTCTGCAGGTATTTCTATCCCCACACTTTGTTACCTGGAAAAAGTCGATCCTATTGGTTCCTGCGGGCTCTGCGTTATTGAGGTAGAAGGCGAACAGGACTTGCTTCCGGCTTGCAGTACCGTTGTAAGGGATGGGATGGTGGTGACCACCAGGAGCGAACGCATCGAAACGGCCCGTTTGAACGCCCTTAAGGTACTCCTGGAAAAACATCCTCTTGATTGCCCCGTTTGCGACAAGGCAGGTGAATGCAGGCTTCAGGATCTGGTTTACGAACTGGGGTACGAAAGGAGAATAGCCGATAGAACGGTCGGAATTCCCATGCTGAAAAAACCCCCGGTTTCGTATTCAACTCCTGCCATAAAGTATTACCCCGGCAGGTGTGTTCTCTGTCGGCGCTGTGTGACCGTTTGTTCTGAGTATGTTGGTCAGGGGGTTCTTGTAGTCGAAGGGGAAAACGGCGACGGCCGTATTGAAGTGGCTTATCCCGAAAAGTGCATATCCTGTGGTGAGTGCCTGGCCGTTTGTCCCGTCGGGGCTCTTACGGAGAACGTAAGTGACCTGAAAGCCCGTCCCTGGCAGAAACGCACGGTCCGCACGGTTTGTCCTTATTGCGGTGTGGGATGTGTGCTGGAACTCAATGTAGCTCAGAACAGGGTAATAAAGGTCACGGTAGATGAAAGCGTGCCGCCTAACTACGGCACCCTGTGTGTGAAAGGGCGTTTTGGATTCGAATTTGTAAACAGTTCAGAGAGACTGACAAAGCCTCTGATTCGAAAGGACGATGATTTTGTTGAAGCTTCCTGGGATGAGGCTCTGGATTTTGTTGCGGACAAACTCAGGCAGATCGTGGCAGAACACGGGCCTGATGCGGTAGCGGGGCTTGCTTCGGCAAAGTGTACCAATGAGGACAATTACGTCTTTCAGAAATTCATGAGAGCAGTGATCGGCACGAATAACGTCGATCACTGTGCCCGGCTCTGACACTCCTCAACTGTGGCAGGTCTTGCCACAACGCTGGGCTCCGGCGCTATGACCAACTCGATTGAGGATATCGATCAGGGTGAGGTTATCCTTGTTATCGGAAGTAACACTACGGAGAATCATCCTGTAATCGGGATGAGGATCAGGAGGGCGGTAAGGCAAAAGGGAGTAAAGCTCATAGTGGCAGATCCCAGGAAAATCGATCTGGCCCATGAGGCTCATATCTACCTCCCCATTCGCCCGGGAACGGACATTGCCCTTGTCAATGCCATGATGCACGTAATCCTGAAAGAAGGCCTGCACGATCAGGCCTTTATTGATGAGCACACCGAAGGGTTTGAGGATTTAAGGCGGGTTGTAGAAAAGTACACGCCTGAGTATGCCGCAGAGATAACGGGTGTCAAAGCAGAAGATATTATTGCAGCCGCCAGAATGTACGGATCGGCGGGAAGGGCGGCTATCGTTTACTGTATGGGTATAACTCAGCATACCAAAGGCACGGACAACGTAAAGAGTCTGGCCAATCTGGCCCTCATCTGCGGAAATATCGGCAAGCCGGGTAGCGGGATAAATCCCCTGCGAGGTCAAAATAATGTACAGGGTGCCTGCGATATGGGCGGACTTCCCGCCACATATCCCGGCTATCAACCGGTAAATAATCCGGATGTAAAGAAGAAGTTTGAGGCGGCCTGGGGAGTTAAGCTTTCCGACAAGGTCGGTCTTACCGTTGTGGAGATGGGTCATGCGGCGCTGGACGGTCGTGTTAAGGCAATGTACGTGATGGGAGAAAATCCGGCGCTGAGCGACCCGGATCTCCATCATCTCCAGGAAGCCTTTAAAAAGCTGGATTTACTGATTGTGCAGGATATTTTCTTCAACGACACCTGCAGGTATGCTCATGTCGTTCTCCCATCTGCGTCCTTTGCCGAGAAGGACGGCACCTTCACGAATACGGAACGGCGAGTTCAGAGGGTGAGAAGAGCGCTTGATCCGCCCGGTGAGGCCCGTGACGACTGGTGGATAATATCTCAGGTGGCATCTCGCCTGGGCTATCCTATGAGCTACGAGAGTGCAGAGGAAATTTTTGAAGAGATACGGAAGGTAACGCCTCAGTACGCCGGTATTACCTATAAGAGAATAGAGAAGTGCGGAATTCAGTGGCCCTGTCCTTCGGAAGATCATCCGGGAACCCCTATTCTGCATGTCGGAAAGATAGCGAGAGGCAGGGGCTTGTTGACGCCCATTGAGTACCGTCCGCCTGTGGAACAGCCCGATTCTGAATTCCCCTTTGTGCTGACTACGGGCCGGAACTACTATCATTACCATACCGGTACGATGACCAGAAGGAGCAGGGTGTCCAATTACTACGTGCCTGAACCGTATCTGGAGATGAATCCCTATGATGCAGAAGAGATGGGAATAAGCGACGGCGAGGTGGTTAAGGTTATGAGTCGAAGGGGTGAAATTGCTGTAAAGGTGAAGATAAGCGATCGAGTGAAACGGGGAGAAGTATTTTCCACCTTTCACTTTTCCGAAGCGGCGGCGAATATCCTGACCATTGCCGAACTGGATCCTGTGGCAAAGATTCCCGAGTTTAAGGTTACGGCGGTCCGCATAGAAAAGGCATAGAAGGGGACTGGCTATGGATATAGGAGCTCTTGTTTTTATAACCGTAAAAATCCTCGTTGTTTTTGGTCTCCTTATGCTCACTGTGGCCTATCTTACCCTGTTAGAACGCAAGGTTCTGGGGCATATTCAGATTCGTCTGGGGCCCATGTATGCCGGCTGGCACGGAATACTTCAGCCCATAGCAGACGGTATAAAACTCTTTTTCAAAGAAGACATCATAACGGCTCAGGCCGACAAGCTTTTCTACTTTCTGTCTCCGGCATTGAGTATCGTGCCGGTTTTGCTGATGTTTGCCGTAATTCCTTTTGGAGATCAGACGACTCTTTTTGGGCTGTTAAAGGAACCCGTTAGTCTCAGGATTACGGGTATAGGGATTGATATATTGTTTATTTTCGCTCTGAGTGGGCTTTCCACCTACGGAGTGGTCTTCGGAGGCTGGTCTCAGAATAACAAATACGCTTTGCTGGGCGGTGTTAGGGAAGCGGCACAGCTTATAAGCTACGAGGTTGCCTTTACGCTCTCGGTTTTCGGCGTAATATTGCTTTCGGGTACCCTTGATCTTTACAAGATTGTGGAAATGCAAAAGGATGTCTGGTTCATCGTTTATCAACCTGTAGGATTCCTGATTTACCTGACTGCGGCTGTGGCAGAGCTCAAGAGAGTTCCCTTTGACCTGCCCGAGGCTGAAAGTGAGCTGGTTGCGGGGTTTCATGCGGATTACAGCAGTATGAAGTTTGCCATGTTCTTTATGGCAGAGTATGCAAGCATCGTTGCCTGTTCCTGCATTGGGACGGTGCTTTTCCTGGGCGGGTGGAATGGTCCGGGGATACTTCCACCGTTCGTGTGGTATCTTCTGAAGGTTTTTGCTCTTATCTTTGTGATAATCTGGCTGAGGGGAACCTATCCCAGGTTGAGGTATGATCAGCTAATGAAGTTCGGCTGGAAGTTTTTGATTCCTCTGAGTTTTGTAAATATTTTCGTAACGGGCATGATAATGCTCCTTGTGAGGTAAAAGGCTATGGTAGGTCCTCTTGTAAAAGGTTTGATGATTACTCTGAAGCACTTGGTTACTAGGCCTATTACCGTTCAGTATCCCAAAGAGAAGGTCGGCTCTTTTGAGCGGTATAGAGGCCTACAGGCCATGAGGAAGGACGAAAAGGGAAATATCAAATGCGTTGCCTGTGGGCTCTGTGAAGCCATATGCCCGCCCAGGGCTATTACTCTTGAGATAGGGGAGACCGAGGACGGACGGAGGTTTCCGAAGAAATACATTCTCGACGCCTACAGATGCATATATTGCGGTCTGTGTGAAGATGTATGTCCCGTTAATGCTATTTATCTTACTCCTGAATATGAGAATGTACGCTACAGGAAGGAAGAATTGCTTCTGGATCGGGACACTCTCATGAAAAGGGGAGAGATGGTGTCATGACTTCTATGCATTTTGCCTACCTTTTTTCGGGGCTTGCCATATTGTTCGCACTTTCCACGATATTGCAGAAGAACCCTATTTACAGCGCTGCTTCTCTCATAGCCGTTATGATCATGCTGGCGTGCGACTACGTAATCCTCAAGGCGGATTTTATCGCGGCCATTCAGGTGATAGTATACGTCGGCGCCATAATGGTGCTTTTCGTATTCGTGATAATGTTGCTCAACGTGGAAGAGGCAAGGCGTGAGGTTTTGTTCGTAAAGAGGCGGCTTGTGGGGCTGCTTCTGGGTTTGGCTCTTGCTCTGAAGCTCTGTATCGTCGGTTACACCGCAAAGATTGCTATAGATTCGGGATACATAAAAATTCCCGAGGGTTGGGATTCAACGCGGGTTATCGGTAAATACCTTTTCTCTAATTATCTGTTACCCTTTGAAGTTGCATCTGTAGTTTTGCTTGTGGGTCTGATCGGGGCCGTTATTCTGGGCAAAAGAGAAACAACACGGTAAATCAAAGGAGCACTGTTGATTATGTTTGTGAAGCCGGAATATTTCTTTCTGCTGGTCGGAATAACCTTGTTTTCCATTGGAGCAATTGGGTTTCTGATAAGGAGAAACCTGATAATCTGTTTTATGTGTATTGAGCTTATGCTGAATGGAGTTAATCTGGTATTTATTACTTTTAGTCATTTTCTTAAGTCTGCCATCGGTATGATGTATGTACTTTTCGTAATGGCCATTGCAGCCGCAGAGGTTGCCATAGGACTGGCGATTATCCTTATGGTATTCAGGCTTACCGGGTCTGTGGACATGGATAGGCTCAACACCATGAAGGGCTAGAGGTGGAAATATGTTCGATTACATCATTTTGGTGCCGCTTTTTCCCTTATTTGGAGCGTTTTTGAACGGCCTGTTCGGTGTTTTTGCGGATAAATGGGGCAGAAAGTTTGTCCATGCCTTTTCGGCCGGAGCCGTGGGTATAGCCTTCACGGTGTTGGTGTTTTTTATTTACCAGAAGGTTGGTTATCCCGTCCTGTTGGTGTCGCTGATACCAGCTCTTGGAGGGTTTTTAAATGTGCTTTTTGGCTATAAATGGAATAAAACCCTGGTTCATGGGGTTGGTGTAGGTTCCATAGGCCTATCCTTCATACTGTCTTCGATAGCCTTCTATCAATTGATACAGCTTCCCGTAGAAAAACGGTTTGTTGAAGTTTTGTTCTACAAGTGGATGGTTTCAGGAGATCTCTCTCTTGATATTGCCTTTCTGCTCGACCCGCTGAGCATGGTTATGATGCTGGTGGTAACCGGCGTAAGCTTTCTAATTCATGTGTATTCGATTGGTTACATGCACGACGATCCCTCTTACGCCCGGTTTTTCAGCTATCTGAATCTCTTTGTCTTCTTCATGCTCATCCTTGTGATGGGCAATAACTTTCCCATGATGTTCGTCGGATGGGAAGGTGTGGGTCTGTGCTCTTACCTTCTCATCGGCTTCTGGTTCGAGGACGATTATAATGCCTACGCCGGGAATAAGGCGTTCATAGTAAACCGAATTGGTGATTACGGTTTTCTCCTGGGCATGTTTCTCATATTTGTTACGTTCCACAGTCTGAATTATTCGGAGGTCTTCGAAAATGCCCGACACGTTTTGAAATACAACGGTTTTCTTGCCACGGCCATAACCCTTCTTCTGTTTATGGGAGCTACGGGAAAATCTGCCCAGATACCCCTTTACGTCTGGTTGCCTGACGCCATGGCGGGTCCTACTCCGGTTTCTGCATTGATCCATGCCGCTACAATGGTTACTGCCGGTGTGTACATGGTGGCAAGATGCAACGCACTTTTTACAATGGCTCCCGTGTCCATGGCCGTCGTGGCAACGGTAGGTGCGGTTACGGCCCTGTTTGCGGCGAGTATGGGCTTTGCCCAGAGAGATATCAAAAGGATTCTCGCTTATTCTACAATAAGCCAGCTCGGATACATGTTTCTTGCCGTTGGTGTCGGTGCCTTTGCCGCCGGTATTTTTCATCTGGTAACCCACGCTTTCTTTAAAGCTCTGCTCTTTCTCAGTGCCGGAAGTGTCATCCATGCCATGGGCGGTGAACAGGATGTGATGAAGATGGGTGGATTGAGGAAGTACATTCCGGCAACCTTTGTAACTGCTTTTATTGCAACTCTTGCAATCGCCGGTGTGCCCGGTTTCTCGGGCTTCTTCAGCAAAGACGAAATTTTATGGTATGCTTTTTCAAGTCCCTACGGCAGCCCGATCTTATGGCTTATTGGAGCAATCACGGCGGGTATGACTGCTTTCTACATGTTTCGGTGGCTTTTTCTTATATTCTTTGGTGAGCCCAGAATGGACGAAGAGACTAAGCATCATATTCATGAATCTCCCAAAAGCATGCTGATTCCGCTTTTTATCCTGGCAGTCCTTTCCGTGGTGGGTGGTTACATCAATATTCCCGAGGCCCTGGGTGGCAAGAGTCATCTCCATCACTTCCTCGAACCCATTACGGAACATGCCTACAGGGTTGAATGGCCGCACTATCCTCATTTTCTGGAATATGCTCTGATGATCATATCCGTTACCCTTGCGTTTATAGGATTCCTGGCGGCCTACTGGTGTTACGTTCGTGATCCTTCACTGGTGGCCCGTATTACTGAGAAATACCGGAGACTGTATACGGTTGTGTACAATAAGTATTTCGTGGACGAGATCTACAATGCAACCTTTGTCAGAGGCGTTCTTGGCAGTGCCTTTTCGTCGAAGAAGTTCGATGAGGTCGTTATTGACGGTGCCGTAAACGGTACCGGTAAGAGCATTTACCTGTTTGGTGCTCTATTGTCGAAGCTTCAGACGGGGTACATATATCATTACATTTGGGGAATTGTAATCGGTGTTCTTATTCTTCTGATGTAAGAGGGGCACTATGGATGGCTTTGGCATTCTAAGTTTGGTTACATTTTTTCCGCTGGTTGGAGTCCCGCTGCTTTTCCTGATTCGTCGGGAGAATGTGGAATTGCAGAAACAGGTCACCCTGGCGGTGATGTTTCTCGACTTCCTCTTTTCGCTTTATCTGATCATGGGTTTTGACCCCGGGGAAGCTGGGTTTCAGTTCGTCGAAAAGCGGCCCTGGATTGAGTCGATAGGTGCTACCTATTTTCTGGGCATTGACGGCATTTCTCTCTGGCTTTACCTGCTCACGACCTTTACCTGTCCTATATGCATACTTTCAGCGTGGCGCTACATAGACAGGCATGTGAAGGAATTTCTAATCTGCATGCTTGTTCTTGAAGTGGGAATGCTCGGTACCTTTTGTGCTCTCGACCTTCTTCTTTTCTATGTGTTCTGGGAACTCATGCTCATCCCCATGTACTTTATCATAGGGGTATGGGGCGGCCCCAGAAGAGTTTATGCCGCCATCAAGTTCGTTCTCTATACTCTGTTCGGAAGCGTGTTGATGCTTGCGGCGATAATCTTCTACTATCTCTATGTGGCCAGGGTCACAGGGGAATATACCTTCGATTTGCTAAAATGGTACCAGGTATTGCCGCCCTTCGGAGTTCAGATCTGGCTTTTTGCGGCCTTTGCTCTTTCCTTTGCCATCAAGGTTCCCATGTTTCCATTCCACACATGGCTTCCCGATGCGCATGTTGAAGCCCCTACTCCGGGAAGTGTGATCCTTGCCGGAATTCTGCTGAAAATGGGAACCTACGGGTTTATAAGGTTTGCTATGGGACTTTTTCCTCATGCAACCCATGCGTCGCTACCTCTTCTGGTTGTGCTCTCCATAATAGGAGTGGTATACGGGGCACTGGTATCCATAGTGCAGCCGGATGTTAAGAAGCTCGTTGCCTTTTCGTCGGTAAGCCATCTGGGAGCGGTTATGCTCGGGCTATTTGCGTTGAATATGCAGGGTGTTGAGGGTGGAATTTATCAGATGCTTAATCACGGTTTGAGCACGGGGGCTCTGTTTATCCTTGTGGGGATGCTCTACGAACGAAGGCATACGAGGCTCATCAAGGACTTTGGCGGAGTGGCAAAGGTTATGCCCATCTTTGCGGCCTTTTTTATGATCACGGTGTTGTCTTCTGTCGGTCTGCCCGGGCTTAACGGCTTCATAGGCGAATTTTTGATCTTTCTGGGTGCCTTTAAGGCCAATCCGGTATGGACCGTAACCGCGGCAACCTGTGTAATTCTGGCGGCGGTTTACCTGCTCTGGATGTTCAAACGGGTAATGTTTGGTCCGATCGTTCACGATGAAAACCGAAACCTTCCCGACTTGAATGCCCGCGAAATCGGCCTTCTGGTGCCTATTACCATAATGTACCTGGTTATGGGCGTATTTCCCAACTATTTTCTCGGAAAGATGCACGCATCTGTTGAAGCTTTTCTGGATAACTACCATAAGCGAGTGGTGATGAACGTTGACAGACCAACTCAACCTCTTGCTTTGTTCATAGGGGGTAAATAATGGGGAACTTTGATTTAGTCTCCATCTTGCCGGACGTCATCCTGATAGGATTTGCCTTTGCATTACTTCTGGCCGGTGGTTTTGTCCCCAGTGAAAGACAGGTCAACCTCAATATGCTGGCGGGTCTCGGCTTTTTAATGGCCATCGTTGCCAACTTCATTGTTATGGGTTCGGAACGCATCAGTTTTTTCAATATGTTCATGTTTGATAATCTGGCAGGCGTTTTCAGATTTATCTTTTACGGCGTTGGTTTTCTCGTTGCATTGCTATCGGAGCCTTACATTTGCGGAAGGATTCGTCACAAAGGCGAATACTATGCCCTGGTTACGCTTTCAAGCGTTGGCATGAGCTTTATGGCCACATCCTATGACCTGATAATGCTCGTTCTGGGTCTGGAGACAATGTCTCTTTCGGTTTATGTGCTAACCGGTCTTTTTAAGACCGATGAGAGATCCGTGGAAGCTTCTATGAAATACTTCCTGCTGGGGGCCTTTTCGACGGCCATTATGCTTCTCGGGATAGCATTCATTTACGGAGCCCTGGGGACCACTTCTTATGGTCAGATTGTCGAAGCCTATCAGAAGATGGGAGGCGAAAAGACGGGAATTCTCCTTGCCGGTGTCGGTCTGGTCCTGGCGGGAGTGCTTTTCAAAATAGCTGCGGTTCCTTTCCACATGTGGACTCCTGATGTTTACGAAGGTGCTCCCAGTTCGGTAACTGCCTTCATGATTTCCGGCGTGAAGGCGGCCTCTTTCGTTATGCTTATTCGTGTTTTTGCTCTGGCCCTCAAGATCGTTGTGTTTGATCTAACGACGGTGGTCATGCTCATTGCTGCCGTTACCATGACGCTGGGCAATGTAACCGCCTTATTGCAAAGGAACGTAAAGCGAATGCTGGCGTATTCCAGTATTGCCCATGCCGGTTACATACTGGTTGGTTTTGTGGCGCTTAATAAGACCGGCCTGGCAGCTATAATATTTTATCTGGTGGCCTACGCTCTTATGAACATAGGGGCCTTTGCCGTTCTGGTTCTTTTTGAGGACAGGGGCAATTATCTGGATCAGCTTTCTGGAAGTGGTTTCAAGTATCCTTTCCTCGGCCTGATGATGACGATTTTTATGTTTTCCATGGTCGGCTTGCCTCCGACGGGTGGATTTATGGGTAAGTTTTACATTTTCAAAGGAGCTCTTGAAGCGGGCTATGTGTGGCTTGTTGTTCTTGCCGTTCTGAATTCGGCAGTGTCGGCTTATTTCTATTTAAGAGTTCTTGTGTACATGTTTTTCGAGGAGTTTTCGGGAGCGGTGGCTCCTTCCGCACAGGCATCTTCGGTAAATTTGACACTTTTGATAACCTCTATCGGGATTCTTTACCTGGGAATTTTCCCTCAAAGCCTTTTCGCTCTTACTGAAAGGTGTATGACCTATCTGCCGTGAATTTGAGAATAAACATGTATCGGTTGAGTTTTAATCCTTTTGCGGCTTTTTTCGGGATTAACTTTGGATTTTTTAAGGCGGGCTTTCTCTAGTCCGCCCATGGCCTGAAGGGCCTAGAAGAAAGAAGTACAGGCCATGGGAAGGTCGAAGGCATTCTTCCCATGGCCTTAAATTTTCTTTAAGCGAGGAGGGATTGATAGCGATGATTTACAACATCGAGTTTGAAACATTACCCAGAGAAGCCCTTGAGGCAATACAGTTGCGCAGGTTGAAAAATACCGTGGAGCGGGTTTATGCAGTAGTGCCTTTCTACAGAAAGAAATTCGACGAAGCGGGAGTAAAGCCGGAGGACATTAAGACCCTTGATGATCTGAAGCGCTTACCTTTTACCACCAAACAGGATCTCAGGGATAATTATCCTTTTGGCCTTTTTGCCGTACCGATGGAAAATGTTGTAAGAATTCACGCATCCTCGGGTACCACGGGTAAACCCACTGTAGTGGGCTACACGGCTAGAGATATTCAGACCTGGGCGGAGCTGATGGCTCGTGCTCTTTCTGCCGCTGGTGCCACCCGTGGTGACATAATCCACAATGCGTACGGGTATGGGCTCTTTACGGGAGGACTTGGAGTTCACTACGGGGCTGAAAAACTCGGGGCATCGGTTATACCGATATCAGGAGGTAACACGAAAAGACAGATTATGATCATGAGGGACTTTGGAGCGACCATACTTACCTGCACGCCTTCTTATGCCCTTCATCTTGCCGAAGTTGCAAGGGAGATGGGTGTTGATCCGAGGAGTCTTAAGCTTAAAGCGGGATTGTTCGGAGCCGAACCGTGGTCGGAAAAGATGAGACAGGAGATCGAGGAAGCTCTGGATTTGGTGGCTCTGGACATCTACGGTCTCAGCGAGATAATCGGGCCGGGTGTATCGGTCGAATGCATTGAGGCCAAGAAAGGGCTACACATCTTTGAAGACCACTTCATAGCGGAGATAATCGATCCGGAAACGGGAGAAAATCTCCCTTACGGGGAAGTGGGGGAACTCGTTATAACGACCATAACCAAAGAAGCCTTCCCGATGATCCGCTACAGGACCCGGGACATTACTTCTTTAAATCCCGAACCCTGCATTTGCGGGCGAACCCATATAAGAATGAACAGGGTTACGGGACGCTCCGACGATATGCTGATAATCAGGGGTGTGAATGTATTTCCGTCTCAGATAGAAAGCGTGCTCATGGAAATTGAGGAAGTCGAACCACATTACCAGCTAATAGTCGATCGCGAGGGATCCCTGGATACCCTGACGGTACTGGTGGAGGTGGGAGAACAGGCCTTCTCTGATGAAGTGCGCAAGCTTCAGGAGTTGGAGAAAAAAATAGAAAAGAATATAAAAGAGTACCTTGGAGTTTCGGCAAAGGTTAAACTTGTAGAACCGAAAACCATTGCTCGCAGTGAGGGGAAGGCTCAGAGGGTAATAGACAAGAGGAAACTCTGATAAGGAGGGACGCCGCCATGCGCGTTGAGCAGATATCGGTGTTTCTTGAAAACAAGGCAGGTAGGTTGGCGGAGGTAACCCGCGTCCTTGCGGAGGCGGGAATTAACATAAGAGCCCTGTCACTGGCAGACACATCGGATTTCGGTATCCTGAGGCTCATAGTCAACGATACCGAAAAGGCCAAGAGGGTTCTTAAGGAAAACGGCTTTACCGTGGGAAAGACCAATGTCGTTGCCGTAGAAGTTGAAGACCGACCGGGTGGGCTATATAAGATTCTGGAGATACTCAGAAAGGCCAACATAAATGTTGAATATATGTACGCTTTCGTGCAGCAGAGCGGCGATAATGCCGTTTTGATTTTCAGGTTTGACAATACCGACGAGGCGATCAAGACGTTGCTGGAAAACAACGTGAAGGTTATAGAGGGCCAGAAGCTGTATTCGATGTAGTGATGTCGGTCCGCCACGAAGGCCCTTTCTCAGGCTTCGTGGTGGATCCTACGTTTCAGTATATCTTGCCAGGAGAAATCGCTTTGTTGATTCGGTTATGCGGGTTCGTTCATCTGCACGCATTCCTGCTATCCAGCAAATCTTTTCCTGATCACACAAGATCGGAATCCTGTGACGCCGGGATAGAGGTATCTTTCTGTCCGTAAAGAAGTCCTGAACCTTCTTCGATCGGCCCCGCATGCCCAGAGGCTGAAATCGGTCTCCCGGCTGCCAGAACCGTAGAACCATAGGCCAGGATATTTTATCGGCATCAAAAACCACTTCAGCTTCGTTTCCTCTGGCCACGATCTGCTTTGCTTCCGATTGCGAAATCAAGGTCAGAATCAGCTGCCCTCCGGTGGATTTTATCTCGTATCGGCCCGGTGAAGGAATTATCTGCCTGTCCCCGGGAAAAGGTTTTTTTTCCGAAATTTCATCAGAAAACCTGACGAAATTTCCCTCAATAAGAGCAGATATGCCGTGTAATTCGAGTTTTTTCCCGGAATGCCCTTCCAGGATAAAGCGTCTTAAGTTCTCCACCTGTTCGAAGGAAAGACTGTAAAGATCGCCTTTGATCTCCCCGAAAAGCTTTCGAATAATTCTTCTCTGCAGGCCCACTTTATTTTCACAGAATTTTTTCCTGTCCCATATCCACTGACGGTCCCGGGCTGAGAATAGAGAAATCTCATTCCAAGCCTGCTCAACTATATCGTTAATAAAGATAGCGTCTTCGGTAAAAAGCTCGGCCGTGCGGCATATAATTCTTTCCACAGACCGACCCGAAATCTTATCTAACAGAGGAAAGACTTCGTGTCTGATCCTGTTGCGCTGAAAACGGAGTGAAAAATTCGATTCATCAGTTCTGTAGGTTGCTTTCATTTCATTAAGATATGAGATGATATCGCTACGGAATACTCCGAGAAGAGGGCGAAAGAGCCCTTTTTTACTTAAAACGGGCATACCCGAAAAACCGTCCGGCCCCGTGCCACGAATGAGGCGAAGTAGAATTTCTTCGGCCTGATCACTCCCCGTGTGACCCAGAGCCAGGTAATCGGCCTTAAGCTCTGCTTTGATATGAAAGAAAAAGCGATACCTGCATTCTCTGGCAGCCATCTCAATAGAGATTTTTCTCTTCAGGGCGTATTCTTTCACATCCTCACTGCCGGAATAGAAATCAATGCCAAAATTCGAAGCAAGTTTACGAACAAAGTTCTCGTCCTCATCGGCTTCTTTTCTCAACCTGTGATTAAAATGAACAATTCCATACCTTGAGATGTGGAGCAACTTTTTTAAAGCAATCAATACCAGAAGAAGGGCAATCGAATCGGGCCCTCCTGAAACAGCAACGAGTACATGACTATCCTTCTTAAGCTCTATACCCCTCCTGCTCAGATAAGTCAGAACCGCCCGCTCCAGAGGATGCAGTTCGGCTTCACTCCGTGTTGCCTGCCGATGCGACATGAGGCGATCCGGGTGCATAGGGTAGGGATTTTTGCTCCGATTCCGGGCTTTCCTGTCCTTTCTGAGCCGCAGTTGCCAGAGACGGCAGGGCCTTTTTCCATTTCTTACCCTGGATTAACAGTCGGCCGTTGCGATCAATAACCGTATTGTCTTCCAGAATAATGAGCCCGAATTTTTCGGCCATTTCGCTTCTAAACTGATATTCCATAGCACGTTTTCTCAGGCGGTAGTTAAGGAGTATGAGGATCATGGCAAAGCAGGAGACCAGAGCAAGCAGTGATACAAGAAGTATAAGTATTGCCTTAATGGTCTGCTCCCCAAAGGTTCCTATTAAAGCCAGAATTGTATCGAGCTTGTAGAAAAATCCCACCGCCATACCAAGCAGGAGCAATAGACCGAGAAAGGGGACGTGATGGAACCATCTTACGATGCGATAGAGTTTTCGTATTTTTTCCGAAGATTCGGCCTCCTCGGGGAATTCGCTTCCTGCCGGACCCGGAGCAATTTCGCCTTCGCCAAAGTAGCGGTTAAAACCGACGAGAATTGTACCAATTATGAACGTAGTGGCTATCGGAGCAAGAAAGGCCAGCGCAAAGTATGCCTTCCAGGGAAAAGGTATATCAACCGGTCCTGCTCCGGGAGTTTCATAGGAGCCCAGTTGATATATCCAGCACCCCACAAATATCAGTACCTCTAACCATCCCAGAAAGTACAGATATTTTCTCAGGATTTCTTTTCTTTCCTCAATGCTGAAAAAGGAGGAAACTCCTCCGCCCCTACTCTTTTCCTTTTTTTCCATTTTCACCCTCACCGACTAGCATTCACATACAATGATTGCTTTGTTCGGACATTTTTCGGCAACCTGCCTGCACTTCTCTTCAAGATGAGGTGGTACGCTGTCCACAATGACCTCGGCTCTTTTACTACCGGGCTTAAAACGAAATAGCTCCGGCAATTCCTTAACACAAATCCCCACGGTAGCACACTTGTTTTCGTCGACCATTACTTTAAGAGGCATAAGCGATCTCCCGTAAAAGGTTAAAACACATCGGCGGAAAAAACAAATATCTTGGTTAGCGGATCCTTCCACGCATCGGGTTCAAGCCCTGCCTTTCTACACGTCCACTCCAGAAAAGTCTCCCTGTCCCAATTGTGTTCGACTGCTACCTGCGGAAGGAGTAAACCGCTGTAAGGTCCACGACGCACCACGAGCCCGTGCAGGCCCACCTCGATCTCTTCAGGAGAACTGATAGGTTTCAGAGGAGTAAGGACGGAAATCTCTATGTCCAGATCCTTCACTTCTTGAGGCTGAACGGGGGGAAACCTTGGATCGTGATAGGCAGCCTGTATTGCCATGTCCCGCACCGTTTCCCACACCGGACGATAGGACTCGATCATCCCTATGCATCCCCGAAGTTTACCGTCTTTATGGATGGTGACGAAAGCGCCTCTGGGTTCTTTCAGCTTTTCAGAAGGGTTGTTGATAACCGGTAAGGCCTTTCCAAAGGCTCTGGCTTCGATAGTTTCACGGGCGAGCTCTTTCAATACACGCTTTTCTTCGTCGGACAGCCCGAGATCCACGCCCACCTTAATACGGCCCGATCCCGGATTATCGTAGAAGGCGGCCGACAGATATCCTACAACCGCCGATCTGTCTCCCGTAACGTCGCCCGAGGTGGCATAGTGTAGCACTCTGGATTTTGTTGCTCCCAGTGCTTTAGAGGCCAGCATGACGGTTATCATGGGCCCCCCACCACATGCTTCTGCCCGTCCATCTTTCAGATCTCGGTAAAGGCCCTCCGGGTCAAGAGATTCAATGCGATTGATCACGGCACCGTCGAGAATACGAGCCTCCCGGTCAGAGTGGTAATGAGAAAGATCGCTACTTGCTACCAGCAGAACCTTTTTGTCTCTGCATACCTCGGCCAGCCCTCTGGCCAGCTGAGCACATAGATCGTACGACTGAGTGCCTATCATGATCGGGGTCAGCAGGAAGTCTTTGCCGAGCATTACCTGAAGAAAGGGGAGTTGAATCTCAAGAGAGTGTTCACGAGCATGAGGGTCGGGCAGGTCCCTTACCACGGGACACACCGAAAGCAATTGATCGATCAGTTCCCGATCTAAAGGTATTATGCCAAGGGGTGTTTCATACCCTCCAAGGGTATAGACACTGGCCCCCTGAAAGTAGGCCTGGTGACTGGGGGATATTACCACAACTCTGTCGAATTTGTGATTTTCCAGTAACTTGTAAGCATATGCCGCTACCTGACCGGAATACATGTATCCAGCATGAGGGGCTATAAGTGCCACGAGCCTTCCTTTTATATCGGGCACGCTGGCCTTTCTAATGTAAGTCATTATGTTCCGCCTTAATATTTCGGGATCTCCAGGATACCATGAACCGGCAATAACAGACCTTCTTATCTTTTCCATGGTTCTTCTCCGTGTGTTATTGCTCCCAGGGTCTGTTAAATTTACACCAAAATTCCCCGAGGCCAAAAGGGTATTTATTTACTTGCTAAATATCCGGCTTTTGTGCTACAAGCCCTTGCCTTGAGTGGTTGTTCGGGTAGGAATTTGCGCAATTTTCTGGATCGGGAGTGGAGCAATGGCACAGAGATGTTACATATGCGGCAAAGGCCCTGTATCCGGTCACAATGTGAGCCATGCGAACAACAAAACCGCCCGCAGATGGGTACCAAACCTGCAGAGAGTAAAGCATGTATGTGACGACGGCAGGATAAGAAAAGTCCGGGTATGCACCAGATGTATAAGATCGGGCAGGGTGAATAAACCCGTTTACGCCGCTCTGTCGCTTTAATGTTTTTTGCCGGGCGGTGGGGCTCGCCCTTGCCCGGGTACGGGCGGCCGTACCGAAAATTCGCCGGGGACAGTTTAAGTGCCCTTGCGGATCATCGTCCATAAGGGCCCTGAAAATCTTACAACCATTTCTTTTTCCGGAAGAATCCTATCATAGCGAGGACGACCAGAAGCATCACGGCAAGAACGGCAAAATAACCCCAGCGCCACTTCAGCTCAGGCATGTACTCGAAATTCATACCGTAGATTCCGGCAATAAAGGTTATTGGCATGAAAACTGTGGCTATGAGGGTGAGAACCTTCATGATTTCATTCATACGGTTGCTGACGTTGGAGAGATAAAGGTCGTGCAAACCCGATATAAGATCCCTGAAGGTTTCGATCATCTCAACGATCTGCATGATGTGGTCGGAAACGTCCCTGAGAAAAACCCGAGTATCGGACCTTATTAAAGGAGACTCTCCTTTTTCCAGAACCCTTATCTCCTCACGGAGCGGCCATACAACCTTGCGTATCTTTATGATGTTTTGCTTGATTTTATGCAATAGTGCGAGATCTTCCGGTTTTGGATCTTCAATGATTCGGTCGTCCAGATCTTCTATGACGTCTCCGAAATGCTCCACAAAAAGGAAGTAGTGGTCCACGACGGAATCGATCAAAGCATAGGCCAGGTAATCTGCCCCCATTGACCTGATTCTGCCTTTTGCGCTCCTTATTCGCTCCCTCACTCCGTCGAAAACGTCTCCCTCTTTCTCCTGAAAGAGCACAACAAAATTACTGCCCAGAATCAGACTCAGATGTTCCGTATCTGTCTCATCTGTTCTTTGTCCAAGGTAAATCATTTTAAGCACAATGAAAATGTAATCTGGAAATTCTTCGACTTTGGGACGCTGAGCCGTGTTGACCACGTCTTCCGTAGTAAGCGGATGAAGGCCGAGGCATTTTCCCAGCTTACCGATCAGTTCGACGTCGTGTATTCCCGTCACGTTAATCCATGTAACCCCTTTTTGCGCAACCAGGTTTGCACATTCCTCGGCCGAAACGTCGTAAAGTTCGACCAGCCGACCTTCGTCGTAATGAATTACATCGACCCTGACGGCTTCCGGTCTCGGTTTTCCTACAAATACCAGTGCACCGGGCCCCAGTCCCGTCTTTTCCCCGGGAGTGCGAACCTTTTTGCTGTAACCTTCGACATTCTTCATAATTCCTTTCCGTTTCAGGCACCGGTGTGAAGGCCTGTTATTACCGATTCCCGTTTTTAAAAGTATGCATATTTATAGCCCTCCTATTCCCGGCTATTCAAGACCCCGTAATTTGTTTGACGACTTCGGCGGGCGGCCCCGGGAAATAGGTAAGTCAGCTTCCAGGCCCAGTTTTTTTAGCCGGTAACGAAGCTGACGGAAGGACAATCCCAGCTCCCTGGCAGCCCTTGCGACGACAAAACCATTTCGTTTCAGGGCCTCTGTTATTTCTTCCGCCTTTATTTCTCCGGAGTAACGGGCGAAGGGCCTGACGGGGGTTTGCTCCGCATTTGCAAGGTTCACGTGGTCGGCCTGGATTCCCAGAATCTGTGAAATAAGCTCGTCAGATATGCTATCATCCCTCGCCATTATAAAGAGCCTTTCCAGAACGTTTTCCAGTTCTCTGACGTTCCCGGGCCAGGGGTAGTTTACGAGCTTCCTCAGGGCCTCGGCAGTGAAGGTCAGCCGCCTTCCGTAGCTCTTTTCAAGGCGCCTTAATATGAAGTGAGTAAGACCTATTATATCTTCCCGGCGTTCTCGAAGTGGAGGAATATGAATAGGGAAAACATTTAACCTGTAGAAAAGGTCTTCACGAAAACGTCCCTCGGCTACCAGCCTGTCCAGGTTTTTGTTTGTCGCCGCAAGCAGTCTCACGTCCACCGAACGCGTTTTTGTGCTCCCCAAAGGCGAAAACTCCTTCTCCTGTATGAAGTAGAGAAGCTTTGCCTGAAGCGAGAGCGGCAATTCTCCTATTTCGTCAAGAAATGCGGTACCGCCGTCTGCAAGTTCAAGCCGTCCCGGTTTGTTTCTGTCCGCTCCGGTGAAGGCTCCTTTTACGTAGCCGAACAGCTCGGCTTCAAGAAGGTTTTCCGGTATGGCCGCACAGTTTATCTTTACGAAAGGTTTGTTCCGTCTATTGCTCAGATCGTGTATGAGCCGCGCCAACAGTGTTTTTCCCGTCCCGGATTCGCCCAGAAGAAGGACCGTGGCGGGAGTGGAGGCCACCTGACGGACAAGCGATAGAGCCTCCTTCATTCTCGGGCTTCTGGAAGAATACATGAATTCTCCAAACCTCGCTTTTAGCTCATCTCTAAGAATTAGGTTTTCTTCTCTGAGATAGGTCTCTCTCGCTTCTATGCGATGTTTCAGCTTTATCAGTTGAGAAATGAGTATTGCAAGAACCTCAAGGAATTTGACGTCCTCTTGAGGGGCCACTTTGTAACTGAAAAGCCTATCTACCCACAGGACCCCGAGGACCTCCTCGTCGGATTTTATGGGAACGGCTATAAAGGAGATTGCTTCTTTCGTTATACCTCTGGCGCCGGTTCGATTGAGAAACAACGGTTCCCGCGCAACATCTAATACAACACAGGGTTCCCCCGATAAGAACACCGTTCCCGTAACCCCCTCTCCCGGATCGTAAACGCCGTGAGTCTCTTCCTGCGGGGTCAGTCCGTAAGAAGCCCTGATCTTGAGTCGCCCATCCTCGTTGTCCCAGAGTACCACAGAGGCCCTTTTCATATCGAGTTTTTCTCCCAGGATTCGGAGTATTTCCCGCAGGGTTTTATCAAACTCGAGAGCATCACCTATCAGGGCATGAGTTGCGTAAAGTACCTCAAGTTTTACGGCTTCCAGGCTCCTTTCCATCTTCCTTCTCCAGGCCTTTCAAATCGTTTCCAGATATCTGAACATCAAAACCAGACAAAATCAACATTGAATAGTTCTTTTGTCGTTTTTGTAAGTTTTGTCCATTTTGTAACTGATTGAAAACATTCAGTTTGCTGGCTGGCATCGATATTGCCCTCTGTCAGGGGCGGAAACCACATGGGTGAAAGGAGGGAATCGGAAATGGGTGAGGTAAGAAAGATCGGTATTTACGGAAAGGGCGGGATTGGCAAGTCCACGACCACTCAGAACCTGGCGGCTGCCCTGGCCCACTTCTTCGGTAAGAAGGTCATGATACACGGATGCGATCCAAAAGCTGATGCCACAAGGTTAATTCTCGGCGGAAAGCCCCAGGAAACGGTTCTGGACGTTCTCAGAGAAGAAGGAGAAGAAAGGGTTACCCTGGAGAAGGTTGTTAAAACCGGTTTTGGAGGCATCAGGTGCGTTGAGTCGGGCGGCCCTGAGCCCGGGGTGGGATGTGCGGGCCGAGGTGTGATCACGGCCATAAATCTCATGGAAGAATTAAGGGGTTATCCCGAAGATCTGGACTTCCTCTTCTTTGATGTCCTGGGTGATGTGGTCTGTGGTGGTTTTGCCATGCCCGTCAGAGAAGGCAAGGCCAGGGAGATATACATAGTGGCCTCGGGTGAGATGATGGCGCTCTACGCAGCAAACAACATCTGTCGCGGCATGGTCAAGTATGCTCAGCGTACTGGGGTTCGTCTGGGGGGCATTATTTGCAACAGCCGTAAGGTCGACAGAGAAGAGGAGATCCTGGAGGAGTTCTGCGAACGACTTGGAACAAAGATGATCATGTTTATCCCGAGAGACAATATCGTGCAGAGAGCGGAGTTTAACCGAAAAACGGTTATAGAATTCGACCCAAATCATTCCCAGGCGGAAGCTTACAAAAAGCTTGCCGAAAGAGTTATCGAGAATCGTGACCTCGTAATACCGAAGCCTCTGTCAATGCCTGAGCTTGAGTCGCTGGTGATGAAGTACGGGCTGGTCTGAGAGAAATCGCAAAAAAGGAGCAGAGAGTCATGAAAATGATAAAGGCTATAGTCAGGCCCGAAAAGGTTGAGACCATTCTTGCGGCCCTCAGTGAGGAAGGCTTTCCCGCAGTAACGAGGGTAGATGTTGTGGGGCGTGGTAAGCAGGGAGGTTTGAAGGTGGGAGAAGTCGTTTACGACGAAATTCCAAAAAGCCTTCTTATGATCGTTGTGCCCGACGGAGATGTAAGCAAGATCTGCGATGTGATTAAGTCCAGGGCATACACGGGCCGCTATGGTGACGGGAAGATCTTCATTTCCACCGTCGAAAAAACCTACACCATAAGAACAGGCGAGATCGAATCATAACAGGGAGATGACCATGGCACTCAAGGAGATCATGGCCGTAATCCGGCCAAACAAGGTTCTGACCACCAAAAAAGCTCTTGACGAAATCGGTATTACTTCTTTTACGGCTTACAGGGTTCTCGGCAGAGGCAAACAGGGTGGAAGGGTTTCTGAGCTCGCATATCCCGTGAGTGAGGATCTGAAGAGAAAGCTCGAGGATGCCCCGCCGTCCTTTATTCCAAAAAGACTGCTCATGATTGTTGTCAAGGACTCGGATGTTGACCTCGTTGTTCAAAAGATCATCCGCGTTAACCGCACCGGAGAGCAAGGCGACGGAAAGATCTTCGTACTTCCGGTAGACGACGCCCTGAGACTTAGAACGGGCGAGCACGGCCTGGAGGCCCTCATATGAGAAAAGGAGTGACGGATATGAACTTATCGGTAAATCATCCCTGTTTTGATGAAAAAGCCCACAGAAGTGTTGGCAGGGTTCACCTGCCGGTGGCCCCAAAGTGCAATGTGCTATGCGGCTATTGCGACCGCCGTTTTTCCTGCGTTAACGAAAATCGGCCCGGCCTGTACCGTAAGTTATTGGAACCCGGAGAAACCGTCGAGTATCTCTCAGCGAAAATAGAAGCCGAGCCCCGTATTCGTGTTGTGGGTATAGCGGGCCCGGGCGAACCACTGACCAACGACGAGACCTTCACAACCCTTGAATTGATCCGAAGAGCCTTTCCCCATCTCGAGCTATGTGTTGCTACTAACGGCCTGCTCCTACCCAACAGCATCGACCTGCTCGCAGAACTCGGGGTTCACTACATTACGGTGACCGTAAATACCATAAGCCCGGAGACTGCCTCGAAAATCTATCTCTGGGCTCTCAAGGGGAACGTAAAGCTCACGGGGGTCGAGGCAGGATTGTTCGTTGTTTCCCGGCAGATTGAGGGAATCCGGAGGGCCGTCGAGAAGGGGATGAGGGTTAAGGTCAATACGGTGCTTATACCGAAATTGAATGCCGGAGAAATTACCGAAATTGCCAGAGCCGTAAGGGGAGCAGGAGCACATATTATGAATATAATCGGCATGTTGCCTCTTGGAGCTTTTAAAACAATGCGTCCTCCCGGTGAGGGTGAACTGAGAAGAATCAGGAAGGCTGCGGCATCCATAATGCCCCAGTTTCTCCTCTGTCGCAGATGTCGGGCCGATGCGTGGGGTATCCCGGCAGAGGAAGAGATGGGATACAGGGGCAGGTATTTGCCTGCAGAAGGAGGGAACTCATGGGTTTCTACAGGATGAAGTGTAATACCTGCATTCCGGAGCGAACAGAACATATTTATACCGTGGACGAAGACCGGCGGACTCTCCCCAGATGTAACGCACCCACCGTGCCCGGAGATCTTACGGAAAGGGGGTGCTCCTTTGCCGGAGCCCGGGGTGTTGTAGGAGGACCCATAACGGACGTTATCCAGATGATTCATGCACCTGTAGGCTGTGGTTACTACACCTGGGGTACGAGGCGGCATCTGGGAGACCTTTATGCCTGGGCAAAACCCGGGGTTCTGGAAAACGAAGCAAATCACAGAAGACATTGCTACACCACCGCAATGACGGAAGAAGACATAATATTCGGGGGAATGGAAAAGCTCAAACAAGCTTTGCTGGAATCTTTCAGGCTGAACCCGGGAGCTGCCGGAGCAATCATCTACAATACCTGCTCGACGGCACTAATCGGGGACGACATTGAGCAGGTGGCCCGAGAAGTTAGCGAAATCACGGGCAAACCCGTGTTTGCCTGTGCTTCTCCGGGTTTCTGCGGAGTTTCGCAGTCCAAAGGCCATCATGAGTTCAACTTTCAGTTTTACTCCTGGATCATTGAGTACAGGGAAAAACATCCTGAGGTGGTAATCCCTGAAGATGAAAGAACCCCCTACGATGTAAATCTTATAGGGGAGTACAACATTGACTGGGACGAAATGGTAATTCTCCCGCTTTTTGAAAAGATGGGTCTGAAGGTTATTAACGTATTCACCGGGAATGCGAGGTTTAACAACCTTTTCAGGCTTCCCGATGCAAAGCTCAATATCGTCCATTGTCAGAGATCGGCGACCTACATTGCCGAGCTAATACGGCAGGGCTTCAAGGTTCCTTACGTAAGGGTAAGCCTTTTCGGCATCGGTCAGACCGCAAAGGCCCTGAGAGACGTAGCCGCATTCTACGGAGAGAAGGAGTTAATGGATAAGGCCGAGGCCATTATCGAAGAGGAAAGGGCTGCCGTCAGGAAGGCTTTGTCCTGGTATATAGAGCGCCTGTCGGGAAGACGTGTTGCCATTTACGTGGGTGCGCCAAGAGTATGGCACTGGATCAGGGCTATGGAGGAGTTGGGAATGGAAGTCGTTGCGGTAATGACAACCTTCGGCCACAGCGACGACTACGCGAAGATTAACGAAAGGGCTAAACCGGGCACGCTGGTAATAGACAACCCGAACGAATTCGAAATCGAAGAGATGATAGAAACCTGTAAGCCCGATCTGTTTCTGACGGGTTTGAAAGAAAAGTATCTGGTCAGAAAATTTGGAGTACCAACCCTTAACTCTCATTCTTACGAAAAGGGACCCTATGCCGGATTTAGAGGGTTCGTAAATTTTGCCAGGGATATCTATCAGGCAATCTCTGCCCCTGTCTGGAGACTCGCAACCACAGAACTCTAGGAGGTATCGATCATGATAAATAGCCTTTCGGAAATTCCCATTGAGGGAATCACTTACAAAAATCTTAAAATAGAAAAAAAACCCATTACGCAGGACTACGTACCCCCGCCTCTCGAGCTTGTACCTTCAAGTAAAAGAGCCGTCTGCATAGACCCGAGCAGAACCTGCATGCCCCTGGGCGCTATGTGGGCAACACTGGGCGTTCACAGGGCCATTCCTTTTGTTCAGGGAGCACAGGGGTGCACGACCTACGTGAGGTACACTTTTGCCAGAATATTCCGGGAGCCCGCATCAATTGCAAGCGCATCCTTTCATGAGGATGCGGCCGTTTTCGGCGGAAGACAGAATCTCATAAGGGGCATCCGAAATCTCGTGTGTCGCTACAGGCCAGAGCTGATATCCATCGTTACAACCTGTTCCAGCGAGGTCATAGGCGACGACATACACAGTTTTTTATCCGAGGCGATGGACCTGCTGGAGGAAGAGTTCGGCCGGGAAGTTCTGGACGTCACCAGGTTCGTAATCGTGAACACTCCCAGTTTTGCGGGCTCTCACGTGGAAGGTTACAACAGGGCATCCAGGGAATTTTTACGGGCTCTGGCAAAATCGACCGGTCAGAAATCCAGGACGCTCTACTTTATACCCGGATTCATGTCGCCCGGCGATATTCGAGAACTCAAGCGGATACTGGAAATGATGGATGTCTCTTTCCGCATACTCTTCGACATAAGTGATACCCTTGATTGCCCACTTGTGGGAATGCCCGAAAGGATTCCCTACTATCCCCCCGGAGGAACAAGGGTGGAAGACTTCGTTAGAGCCGGAGACGGTAGCGCGATCTTTGCCCTGTCCCCCGATGCCGGAAGAGCAGGTGCACTCTGGCTGGAAAAGGTCCATCGGGTTGCGGCAAGGATTATGCCGATTCCCATGGGCATTGGCTGTACCGATGAGTTCATAAAATCCTTGAGTGAGATTGCCGAGGTTCCCATTCCCGATTCAATCAAGTGGGAACGGGGTATCCTGCTGGACGCTATGGCAGACACGCTTCATTACACAATGATGAAGAGAGTGGCTCTCTGTGGTGACCCGGATTTTGTGGCTTCTGCAACCAGATTCGTCTGCGAACTCGGGATGATTCCAACTTACATCCTCATAGGAACCAGAAGCTCAACGGCTCCTGAGACAGTCTGGAAGGCAGCAGAAGAATACAACGTAAAACCCGTCGTGTTCAACGGAGGGGATCAGTTTGAATGGGAATATGCCCTCAAGAACGACCCTCCCGATTTGATACTGGGTCATTCCCGATGTGTGAACATTTCCAGAGAGATAGGTGTGCCTCTGGTGCGTTTCGGCTTTCCCGTTTACGATCGAGTAGGATACCAGAGACAGCCTTTCATAGGCTATCGGGGCGGCGAAAGATTTTTGGCCCTGATCGTAAACACCCTTCTGGATCACCACTATCCGGACGACAGAACGCATCAGTAAGAAGGAGACAATATGGGGCTCTGTGGTTCTGTACCGATGAGGGCCTGTGGGATGGCAAGCGAGCCGGGTCACATGACCCAGAGGAGTTGTGCCTACTTCGGCGCCCGATACGTGCTGGGACCGATAAAAGACGTTCTGCACGTTGTTCACGGTCCCGCAGGATGCCTTTACTATGGTTCCATGGTAAGAGGCCGCCTCCAGAAGGTTGTTGGAACCGACCTGGGGGTCGGGGAGATCGTTATGGGGGGGTTAAGCCGGCTGAAGGATGCTCTGATCGAAGCCTTCAGGATGTGGCCTGAAAAATCCGGAGCTTTCGTCTACATGACCTGTGGCCCGGGAATAACGGGAGACGACGTGGAAGGCGTTGCCGCTCAGGTAGAAAAGGAAACCCGTAAGAAGGTCGTGGTTATTCATTGCCCGGGTTTTTCAAAAATCCATCAGTCCGGAGGACATTCACTGGCCTATGACGCCCTTTTTCGACTTATAAAACCCGTAAAAAAGGCTCAGGAGCCCACGGTAAACATCATCGGCGAGTATAATGTCGCAGGTGAGACGAAATCAATCAGGGCCCTTCTGTCCGGTCTCGGCCTTCGAGTTAATACGGTTTTCACCGGTGATGCGAAACTTGAAGATATTTCAACCTCTTCGTCCGCTCACCTTAACATTTTGATATGCGGGTCCACAGGAAGGAAGTTTGCGAGATTGATGCGGGAAAAATTCGGCATACCCCATGTGGAGGCGTCGTTTTACGGAACGACTGCAACGAGCAGAGCTGTGAGGAAGATAGCCGACTTCTTTGACCTTATGGACAGAAACATGCTGTTGGGAGTTATGGAGCAGAAGTTCAGAGCACTTGATGAAACCGAAGCGATACGAAAGGCCTGTGAGGGCAAGAAGGCCCTGGTGGTTCTGGGCGCTGCCAGAATTAAAAGCATAGGGGCACTGCTCAGGGAACTGGGCTTCGAGATCATCGGCATTGCTTCCATATTCGCATCTAACGAGGACTACAGGGGGATCTGTTTTAATCCTCCTCTTACCATGGACGATCCAGGAGATGACGAATTCGAAAAGCTACTGAGGGCGTTCACTCCGGATCTCGTTGTTACCAATTCCCGAGAACAGTGGCGGTCCGTCAAGCTTGGATTTCCCACTCTTGCCCTGCCACAGGAAGAATTCCGGGGGTCTTTTGCCGGATATGAGGGGTTCATCAACTTTGCCAAAGATGTACAGCGTGTTTTGACCGCGCCGGTCTGGCGCTTTGTCCATGGGTAACCTTTGCGGATGGACCAATAAGTAAAAGAGATCATCTTATGTACAAATTCGTACACTAACGTTTTCGCGGCAAGCCGATCTTACAGGCTTTCAGCCGGAGCGATTGCTGGCACGACTCTTGTTATGCATCAGAAGTGGGGTGTTAAACGAATCCATGGATAAGGAGGTTCGGCTATGGGAGGGTTATGTTCAAAACTGCGACGGATGATGTGTGTTCCTTTTTTGTACGCTATTGTGACGGGACCTGCGGTAGCAATTGCCGGGGATCCTGCGGGAGCGGAGACGCTTAAAGGTGATCCCGGGCTTGCCGTGGATTACGTCTGGGTTCTTATCTGCGGCTTTCTGGTAATGTTCATGCAGCCTGGCTTTGCCTGCGTCGAAGCGGGATTCTGCAGGGCTAAAAATGCCACCAATCTACTGACCAAAAATCTCATGGACTTCGCCGCAGGTTCTCTGGCTTTCTGGATTGTGGGTTACGCACTTATAACCGGAGAAGACTGGCACGGCCTTATCGGTACCTCGGGCTTCTTCCTGGCAGGTGATGGCTACGATGTGGGAACCTATCTTTCCTTTTTCTGGCAGATGGTCTTTGCGGCAACGGCGGCCACCATCGTTTCCGGTGCCGTGGCTGAGCGGATTAAGTTCAAAGCTTATCTTCTCTATTCAATCGTTATCACGGGGTTCATCTACCCTGTTTATGCTCACTGGGTATGGGGTGGAGGTTGGTTGTCTGAGCTCCCCTTTGGCGTGGGTCACGTTGACTTCGCAGGTTCCGGAGTGGTCCACGCCATAGGGGGTATAGTGGGACTTGCGGGATCTATAGTTCTGGGGCCCCGATACGGGAAGTTCGACAGATCAGGAAAACCCAGGGCAATTCCCGGTCATAACATTCCTCTGGCGGCTCTTGGGGTCTTTATCCTCTGGTTCGGATGGTTTGGTTTCAACCCGGGCTCTACATTTTCTGCCCATCACCTCCGGATCTCGGTTATTGCCGTAAACACCACTCTGGCGGCCTCTGCCGCATCGGTTACGGCGCTTCTGATCATCCTTGCGAAAACGGGCAAATTCGATCTGGGTATGGCTCTTAACGGTGTTCTCGCCGGGCTTGTGGCTATAACGGCGCCCTGTGCCTGGGTTGAAGCATGGGCTGCGGTGGTCATAGGCATTGTTGCGGGGATCATTCTTGTTGCGGGGGTCTATTTCCTGGAAGGCCTGAAGATAGACGATCCGGTAGGAGCTGTTCCGGTTCACGGCTTTAACGGTCTGTGGGGACTTATATCCGTTGGGATCTTTGCAGACGGTACCTACGGAAACTATTCGGTTGAGCCACCCTTTGTTACCGGTTTGCTCTACGGAGGAGGAATAGGGCAGCTGGTGTCCCAGGTTGTGGGGGCCGTGGTTCTCTTTGCGTGGGCTTTTGTGACGGGATTGGTGCTTTTCAAGGCATTGGATGTCCTGCTGGGCATTCGGGTTGCTCCCGAAGAAGAGATTCACGGACTCGATCTGTTTGAACACGGAACACCAGCTTATCCTGAATTCTATACCTTGAGGAGATAAGGCCATGAAAGAGATCAGGGCGGTGATAAGACCGGAGAAATTAAACGAGGTCATGGAGATGCTGGAAAAGGTAGGACACCCGGGCGTGACCGTTTATCAGGTTGAAGGTCACGGCCGTCAGGCCGGGCTTGTGGAGCAGTTTCGCGGAAGGGAGTTCAGGGTGGAGTTGTTGCCGAAGTGCGAAATCAGGGTTGCCTGCAGAGACGAGGAACTGGAAAGCATTTTACAGGCAATAGCTTCGACGGCACGGACGGGAGAGATTGGCGATGGAAAGATTTTCGTGTATGAGTTACTGGACGTTATGAGGATTCGGTCGGGCGAGAGGGGAGAAAAAGCTCTTTAAGAGTTCCCCTTTGCCACGTGCGGGTATCCCGAAAAACTATAACGGAGGTTGTTGCGCAATGACGATTATCGGGGTTGATACGGGAGGAACCTTTACGGATTTCATATTTCGCCGTGAAGATGGAACATGGGGGGTATATAAGCTCCTTTCGACTCCGCATAATCCTGCAGAAGCAGTTCTGGAAGGTCTAAATCGCATCACCGGCGGAAATCCTGCTCATGTTGTGCACGGCTCCACCGTTGCCACAAATGCCATACTCGAGCGGAAGGGTGCCCGCACGGCCCTTATAACCAACAGAAACTTCGAAGACCTGATGGAGATAGGACGGCAGAACCGTCACGCTCTTTACGATCTCAAATATCGCAAGAGGCCGTCCCTCGTCCCGGGAGACCTGAGGTTTGGCATCTCCGGTCGCGTCGATGCCAGGGGCCATGTTCTGGAAGAGTTAAATTTCAGGGAACTCGAGGCTCTGGCCGACGAACTCGTCAGAAAAGGCGTTGAATCGGTAGCCGTCTGTTTGCTTTTCTCCTTTTTGTATCCCGGGCATGAGAAGTCCGTCGGCCGCATACTGGAAAAGAGGAATATTTTCTATTCCCTGTCTTCGGAAGTGCTTCCGGAATTTCGGGAATACGAGCGAATGTCCACGACTGTTATCAATGCCTATGTTTCTCCGAAAATGACACGCTATCTTCAGTATATTAAGGCCAACATGCCGGAGAAGAGTATTCTCAGGATAATGCAGTCCAACGGAGGAAGCATTTCCGCAGAAACGGCCATGCGGGAATCGGTAAGAACCATCCTTTCGGGTCCTGCCGGGGGTGTTGTGGGAGCCCTTGAAATCGGGAGGCTTGCCGGGTTTGACCGCTTGATAACCTTCGACATGGGGGGAACCAGCACCGACGTTGCCCTTGTTGACGGCAAGTTACCGCTGACCGTTGAATCCGCGATAGATGGATTTCCCGTCAAGGTTCCCATGATAGATATTCACACCGTCGGAGCCGGCGGAGGATCGATTGCCTATAGAGATTCTGGAGGTGCCTTGAGGGTGGGGCCGATTAGCGCCGGGGCCGATCCCGGGCCCATATGCTACGGGAAAGGCGAAGAAATCACCGTGACCGATGCAAATCTGTATCTGGGCCGTCTTGTTCCCGAATTCTTCCTGGGAGGAGCAATGCGCCTGCATGAGGAGCGGCTTCAAACCTATTTTGAAAAGATGTCCCGTCAATTGGGGTTGACCCCCCTTGAACTGGCCGAGGGCATTCTCAATGTGGCGAACACAACGATGGAACGGGCCATAAGGGTAATTTCCGTTGAGAGAGGCTACGACCCCAGGGAGTTCACTCTTTTTTCTTTTGGGGGCGCGGGAGGCCTGCATGCCGCCTTTCTTGCAGAGCTCCTGAACATTCCCAGGGTGCTCATTCCTAAAGATCCCGGAATTATGTCGGCAGTAGGAATGTTGCTCGCCGATGTGGTCAAGGACTACTCCCGGACCGTTATGATTCCTGTATCCGCAGAGATGGAGCAAGTTCTTGGAACCCACTTTTCGCAACTTCTGAGCCAGGCAAAGAGCGACCTTATGCAGGAGGGTTTTTCAGAAGATCAGATAACTATGGAAAAGTATCTCGATATGAGGTATGTTGGTCAGTCGTATGAGCTCATAATTCCCTGGGATTCCGGTGCGGTTGCTAAATTTCACGAGGAACATCGAAAAACCTACGGATATGCTCGTTCGGAAAAACCCGTTGAAGTGGTAAACGTCAGGGTGAGGGCAGTAGGTTCTCTCGTAAAACCCTTTCCAGAACCCGATGAGAAACCGAAAAGCGAATTAAATGAAAAGGCTCTGGCAGGAAGAAGAAAGGTGATTTTCGGTGGGAAGGCTGTGACCACTCCTGTATTCAGGAGGGATCTGCTGGCCTTTGGTAATTCCATTTTTGGGCCCGCAATTATTGTGGAATATTCCGGAACTACGGTGGTTCCGCCGGGATGGAAGCTTCGGGTTGATCGGTACAGAAACCTGGTTCTGGAGCGGGAGGGGTAATGAGTAGAGAGATAAATCCTGTTCTTCTTGAGGTTTTCAAGAATCGCTTTGCGTCGATTGCAGAGGAGATGGGGGTTACGCTGAACAGAACGGCCTATTCGCCTAACATCAAGGAGCGTCGAGATTTTTCATGCGCTCTTTTCGATGCTAAAGGTCAGATGGTTGCTCAGGCTGCCCACATTCCCGTTCATCTTGGTTCCATGCCTCTTTCGGTAAAATCGGCCATTGAGACGTGCAGTTTCTCACCGGGGGACATGGTCATTCTGAATGACCCCTACAAAGGCGGGACTCATTTGCCCGATGTAACGCTGGTTGCACCCGTTTTTGCCGGCAGTGACGGACCCGTTTTCTTTGTTGCCAACAGGGCTCACCATGCGGACATAGGCGGTATGAGTTCCGGATCAATGCCCCTGTCCAGGTCTCTTTACCAGGAAGGACTTATCATACCCCCCGTTAAGCTTGTAGAACAGGGCAGACTCGACAGGAAAATCATGGACATCCTGTTAAACAATGTTCGTACTCCAGAAGAAAGGGAAGGGGATCTTGACGCTCAAATAATGGCTAACATGACCGGTATAAAGCGTCTGGAAGAGCTCATATCAAAATACGGTCTGGAAACCTGCGTAAGTTATGCGGAAGCTCTGATGGATTATGCAGAAAAGGTCATGCGGGGGGTCATTTCGGGAATTCCCGACGGTACGTATTCCTTCACCGACTTTATGGACGATGACGGGGTTGAAAGGGAAGATATAGCAATCCGGCTTGAGCTCAAGGTCAGCGGCGACGAGGCTGTGTTGGATTTTACCGGGAGCGATCCACAGGTTGCAGGTAGTATAAATGCCGTATACGCTATAACCCTTTCTGCGGCTCTTTATGTCTTCAGATGCCTTGTTGATGAAGACGTCCCGACGAATGCGGGTTTAATCAGGCCCATTTCGGTGGTTACGCGTAAGGGCACAATTGTGGATGCCGTGTTTCCTGCGCCCGTTGCAGGGGGGAATGTTGAGACCTCTCAGCGGATTGTGGATGTAATCCTGGGTGCTCTGGCTCAGGCAATCCCGGAGAAGATACCTGCCGCAAGTCAGGGAACCATGAATAACATTACAATAGGTGGCGTGCGACCTGATTCCGGTGTGTCCTTTGCCTATTACGAGACCATCGGTGGAGGAATGGGTGCCGCTTCTGATGGAGACGGTGAATCGGCCGTACACAGTCACATGACGAATACGCTCAATACACCGGTGGAAGCGCTGGAGTACACTTATCCTCTTATGATAACCACATATTCCATTCGCAGAGGGTCTGGGGGGGAAGGAAGGTTCAGAGGCGGTGATGGGATTGTGCGGGAGATTAAGCTTCTCACGGACTCGGAGGTCACAATCCTGTCGGAGCGGCGCCGTCGTGGTCCCTATGGGCTTTACGGAGGTGAACCCGGGAGTAGAGGGCGTAACATTATAGTAAGCGATGGTGTGGAAAGAGAAGTCGGCGGGAAATTCCACGGATATCTGAAAGCCGGCGATGTTTTGAGGATCGAGACCCCCGGAGGCGGGGGATATGGTTCGCCTGAAGGCTAAAGTCCCGGTACTTCTGCGGCCTTCGCCGTAAAGCAGTCTGCAGGGTTGAAGGATAGTGGCGTTTAAACACTTCAAAACCGGGGAGGATTAAGTCATGAAGACGAAGGTCCTGGTTTTTTTGTGCGTTATGATGCTTATGGTTTCGCAGGCTTTGGCAGGTACGCTGGAAGAGGTCAGGGCACGGGGGTACCTTATTGCCGGTGTGAATGGTAGTGTCTTCGGTTTCAGCATGCCCGACGAGAAGGGAGTGTGGCGCGGGCTTGACGTGGACACTGCCAGGGCAATTGCCGCTGCCGTTTTTGGCGATGCGAGCAAGGTTAAGTTTGTGCCGCTTACGGCGGTTCAGAGGCTTCCGGCCCTTCAGTCCAAGGAAGTGGACGTTTTATGTCGAAACACAACTCACACTTTAACCAGGGATACCGTAAACGGGTTAAACTTCGCCCACGTAAATTTCTACGACGGTCAGGGCTTCATGGTGCCAAAGAAGCTCGGTGTGAAGAGCGCGAAGGAGCTAAACGGTGCTACCGTGTGCGTTCTTCCCGGTACCACGACGGAACTGAATGCGGCCGACTTTTTCAAGAAGAACAAGATGACCTGGAAGCCTGTAGTTATCGAGCAGGCTGCGGAGCTCAACAAGGCCTTCTTTTCCGGTCGGTGTGATGTTCTTACCTCCGATGTATCTCAGCTTGCGGCCCACAGAGCCGTTGCCCCAAATCCAGATGATTACATTATCCTTCCGGAGGTTATTTCAAAAGAACCGCTTGCCCCGGTTGTTCGTCACGGCGACGACCAGTGGTTTGATATAGTCAACTGGACGGTGATGGCCCTTATACAGGCCGAGGAGTTCGGCATAACTTCTCAGAATGTGGACGAAATGTTGAAAAGTGATGATCCTGCAATCCAGAGGTTTCTGGGTGTAACTCCGGGGCTTGGTAAGGCCCTTGGACTTGATGACAAGTGGGCCTACAATATCATCAAACAGGTGGGCAACTACGGTGAAATCTTCGAACGAAACGTGGGACCTAACACTCCTCTTGGGCTTCCCAGAGGCCTTAACGCTCTGTGGACTCAGGGCGGCCTGATGTACGCAGCTCCTTTCCGTTAATGGCCACCCGCAGGGTCGGTATATCGTGAAGATAGCCGACCCTGCCCAAAACCGCCCGATCTTAGCCATATTACGGTGGGATAAAATGATCAGATTTTGGCTTGATGCCAGGGTAAGAGCGGTTGCCTTTCAGGTCGTGGTCGTCCTTCTTGTGGCTCTGGCAGCCTGGTATCTGATTTCAAACACGGTGGAAAACCTCAGGCGCCAGAATATAGCCACGGGCTTTGACTTTCTCGGCAAACCCGCTTCCTTTGAAATAGGCGAATCTTTAATACCTTACAGCTCTTCCGATACCTATGCAAAGGCTCTTATCGTTGGGGCTCTGAATACTCTTAAGGTTTCCCTGATAGGGATCGTGATTACGGTTATTGTCGGCACTTTTATAGGAATTGCCCGTCTAAGCAGTAACTGGCTGGTTTCAAGGCTTGCTGCGGCATACATTGAAGCAATGCAGGACATTCCGGTCCTCCTGCACCTTTTTTTCTGGTACGCCCTCTTTTACGAAACCTTTCCGGGGCCGAGACAGGCACTGTCTCTTTTTGACTGCGTTTACATATGTAACCGTGGTGTTTTCTTTCCCAGAATTATCTATAACCCTGCCTACAAGTGGATTGCTCTTTCTTTTGTCGCGGCCTCTTTGATCTCCTTTCTCCTGAAAAAATGGTCCGACAGACGTCAGGCCAGGACCGGAAAAACCTTTCCGGTTTTCAGAGTTTCTCTGGCCATAATCGTCTCTCTTCCAATTCTGTCGTGGTTTGCGGCAGGGAAACCTCTTGACTTTGAAATACCCAGGGTCAGGGGTTTTAACTTTGTGGGCGGTCTGTCTTTTTCTCCAGAATTTATGGCTCTTCTGCTGGGTCTCGTCCTTTATACGGCCGCTTTCGTTGCGGAAATAGTCAGGGCGGGCATTCAATCGGTGAGTAAAGGACAGTGGGAAGCAGCTTTATCCCTGGGGCTTACTCACAGTCAGGTGCTGCGTCTGGTCGTGCTGCCGCAGGCACTTCGTGTAATCGTACCGCCTCTGACCAGTCAGATGTTGAACCTGACAAAGAACAGTTCGCTTGCCGTAGCCATAGGCTATCCGGACTTTGTTTCCGTTGCCAACACGACTATTAATCAGACCGGTCAGGCCGTGGAAGGAGTTGCTCTCATAATGCTGGTGTATCTCTTTTTCAGTCTGTCCACATCGGCTTTTATGAACTGGTACAACAGGAAAGTGAAGCTGGTGGAGCGCTAGATTATGAAGCCGCTGGAATGGCTGCAGAAAAACCTTTTCAATACCTGGTATAATTCACTGCTCACCGTCATCGTCCTACTGATCCTCTGGGAAGTGGTTCCGCCTTTTTTCAGGTGGGCTTTTCTGGATTCGGCATGGTTTACATCACCGGAAATATGCCGTGATTCCGGCGGGGCCTGCTGGTCCATTATCACTCAGAATATACGTTTCATTATCTTTGGGTTTTATCCCTACGACCAGCAATGGCGGCCCTTACTGGCAATGTTAATTCTCTTTGGAATACTTGCTTACAGCAGAGACCGCAGAAGGTGGAATAGAAACCTTTTGTATGTCTGGGCCGTTGCTCTACCGGTTATGGGCCTTTTAATGAAGGGCGGACTGCTGGGACTGCCTCCCGTGGAAAGCTCTAAATGGGGTGGCTTGCCTTTAACCCTATTACTTGCCCTCTTTGGCCTTACGGCAGCCTATCCTCTCGGTGTTATTCTGGCCCTCGGCAGGCAATCAAAACTCCCTGCCGTCAAGCTTCTATGCGTCGTTTACATTGAGCTCATACGGGGAGTCCCTCTCATAAGCCTTCTTTTTATGGGGTCCATAATTTTCCCTCTCTTCCTGCCGGAGGGAATAACCATAAGCAAAATCCTGAGAGCCCAGATAGCGATAATACTGTTTACGGCAGCCTATATAGCCGAAGTGGTCAGAGGAGGTCTTCAGGCTATACCCAGAGGACAGTATGAAGCAGCCGCATCTCTGGGTCTTAACTATTACCTGACCATGAGGCTGGTTATACTTCCGCAGGCGCTCAAAATAGTAATACCTCCCACGGTAAGTGTTCTCATATCGGCTTTTAAGGATACATCTCTCGTGGTTATCATAGCTCTTTACGACGTTTTGAAGACCACACAAACCGTGTTGTCCGATCCCAAGTGGATGGGTTTTAGCAGAGAGGCTTACATTTTCCTCGCAATATTGTATTTTCTGGGTTGTTTTTCCATGTCCAGGTTCAGTCAGAAGCTGGAAAAGGAGCTTCACAGAGGAGGTTAAATAAGGGAGCATGGTTAAGGCTTACGACGAAGACGTTATAGTTGAGATCGTTGATCTTCATAAGTGGTTCGGGAATTTCCATGTACTGAAAGGCATTAATCTAAAGGTTCACAGAAAGGAGATCATAGTAATCTGTGGACCCTCCGGATCGGGAAAATCAACCCTTATACGATGCATAAACCGTCTTGAGACTCACCAGAAGGGAAAAATCATCGTGGACGGTATTGAGCTGACCGACAATGTAAAAAATATCGAAAAAATCCGTTCGGAAGTGGGAATGGTTTTTCAGCATTTTAACCTTTTTCCTCACCTCACAGTGCTCGAGAACCTGACTCTCGGGCCTATATGGGTAAGGAAAATGCCCAGAAAGCAGGCGGAAGAGATAGCCATGCACTTTCTGGAGAAGGTGCACATAGCCGATCAGGCTCACAAATACCCGGGACAGCTCTCGGGAGGACAGCAGCAGAGGGTGGCCATTGCGAGGAGCCTGTGCATGTCTCCCAAGATTATGCTGTTCGACGAGCCCACATCGGCTCTGGATCCGGAGATGATAAAGGAGGTTCTGGATGTAATGGTTGAACTGGCCGAGGAAGGTATGACAATGATTGTGGTGACCCACGAGATGGGTTTTGCAAAAAAGGTGGCCCACAGGGTTATGTTCATGGACGAGGGGGTTATAGTTGAGAGCAACACGCCTGAGGAGTTCTTTTCCAATCCCAGGCATGAGAGAACAAAGCTGTTTCTAAGCCAGATACTTCACTGATTGATATTGGAGTAACACGGGGGTAAAGACTAAAAAGGAGGTTAAAGTTATGAAGCCTTTGAAATTCAAAAGAACGGCGTTGACCATGGTTCTGTTGATTTTCGGACTGCCCGTTTTTACGACTCAGGCATCGGAAGTCATAAAGCTGAACCTGAACGCCATTTACGGTCCCACGAGCTTTCATACGGAAGGCGCTGTGAAGTTTGCAGAGCTGGTAAAGGAGTATACCAAAGGAACTGTGGAGATAACCGTTCATCCCGGAGGTAGTCTTGGATTTAAAGGCCCTGAACTCCTAAAAGTCGTAAAAGACGGGCAGGTTCCGATGTCCGACATACTTATGGGTGTCGTTGCAGGTAGCGAACATGTCTTTGGCATCAGTTCTCTGCCCCGCCTTGTAAAATCTTACGATGAAGCACGTAAGCTCTATGATGAATGCAGGCCTCTTTACGAAAAAGCAGCAATGAAGTGGAACCAGAAATTCCTCTACGCAGCTCCATGGCCTCCCAGTGGGTTGGTTACCAAGAAGCCGGTCAGAAAGCCCGAGGACATAAAAGGGTTAAAAACCAGAACCTACGACAAGAATGGGGCAAACTTTTTAAGGGAGCTTGGGGGATCACCGGTATCACTACCCTGGGGTGAGGTTTACTCTTCTCTGAGAACGGGTATGATAGATTCGGTTCTGACTTCGGCAGAATCGACAAAAAACGGTAAGTTCTGGGAAGTTCTGAGCTATTTTACAAAGATCAACTATGCCTATCCGTTAAACATGGTAACGATCAATCTGGATTACTGGAATGCCCTTTCCCGGGAACAGCAGGAGGCAATACTAAAAGCGGCTGCCGAGATTGAAGCTTCTCAGTGGGCCGCTTCGGAAAAACGCAACGAAGAAGCACTCAGGATCATCCAGGAGCAGGGCATAAAGGTGGAGGAAGAAACCCCTGAACTCACGAAGGCAATGGATGAGGCGGCCAAAAAGATAGTAATGGAATTTTTGAAAGATGCTTCCGATGAGGAAAGGAAAATTCTGGAAAAATACATCGAGTAGATAGATGAATAGACTGGTACGTCTTTTGGATACCATAACCAGGGTCGGGGCCGTGTTGGCTTCTCTGGCAATGATTTCTGTTGTTTTGCTGATAGGGTTGGAGATTCTTCTCAGATCTCTCTTTCGTACTTCCACACTGATTGCAGACGAATACAGCGGATATCTGATGGTTTCCATAGTGGCCTTCGGCCTCGGCCATACCCTTACCGAGGAAGGTCATATTAGAATTACTCTCTTGACTTCCAGACTGAGTCCGGGGAAGTACCGTCTTCTCGACACCCTGACCTCTTTTGTAGGTGCAGTGCTTTCGGCATTCTGCACTTACCACTCCTTTTTCATGGTCAAAGACACTTTTAGCCTGGGAATGAGGGCGGATTCTATAGCGGAGACACCGCTATTTATTCCGCAAATTCCTGTGGTGGCAGGTTTTCTTTTTCTCACGATAGCCTTCGTTCGGCGTATTCTCCAAAATCTCAAGCCAGATTATAGCGGGTAGGAAGCCATGATTTCCGATCCGATAATCCTTGCTTTATTCATGTTTACCCTTATGTTTATCTTCCTTCTGGCGGGGTTATGGATAGGCTTTTCTCTTATGCTGGCGGGAATGTGCGGCATGCTTCTTTATAATTTTCAGCTCCCCCCGTCCATCTCCATCTGGAGTAAAATGGGAGCACTGATAGCTAATTCGGTCTGGAACAGCCTTAACTCCTGGTCACTGACTGCATTGCCCCTCTTTGTGCTTATGGGAGAAGTGCTGTATCGCACGGCTATCTCAACTCAGCTCTTAAACGGCCTGGTACCGTGGCTTACCAGGGTACCGGGAAGGCTACTTCATATAAATGTATTCGCCTGTTCTCTCTTTGCGGCTATATCAGGCTCCAGCGCGGCCACAACCGCAACGGTAGGCCGTATTACTTTGAGTGAGCTTTCAAGGAGAGGTTATGATCGAGACATCGCTCTGGGATCCCTTGCCGGGGCGGGAACTCTGGGTTTTTTGATACCACCAAGCCTCATAATGATAATCTACGGCGTCTTGTCCGACGTTTCCATAGGTAAGCTTTTTATTGCCGGAATCATTCCCGGTTTGATGCTGGCCGGGATGTATTCCGGTTACATAATGATAAGGGCTTTGCTGAACCCGTCGATTGTGCCGCAGGAAAGAGAAGATTATTCATGGGCAGAGCGGTTCAGGAGACTCCGTCAGCTCCTGCCCACCTTTGGACTGATTTTTGCGGTGCTCGGAGGCATTTATCTGGGGATAACCACACCAACAGAAGCAGCGGCAATCGGTGTGATGGGTGCGTACGCTCTGGCTTTTTTTTCCGGGAATATGAACCGGAAAATCTTCTCGGAGACTCTTTTCCAGGCAGTAAAAACAACCTGTATGATCTGTTTCATAATTATGGGAGCGGCCTTTCTCTCGCAGGTTGTGGGTTTTACGGGCATTGCAAGGTCTATCAGCGAGTTTATAGCGGCTATGAAACTTTCTCCCTACGTGCTTATTATGGTTTTGGGGGTTATGTACCTGTTCCTCGGCATGATACTCGACGGGATATCGATTGTCGTAATGACACTCCCCATCACATTACCAATCGTTACGGCAGCCGGTTTTCATCCGCTATGGTTTGGAATTTTCCTGGTTTTCATGGTGGAATTGTCCCAGATAACCCCTCCTGTCGGTTTCAGCCTTTTTGTCATTCAGGGAATATCCGGTGAGGACATTGCCCGGATATTAAGGGCCACTTTTCCTTTTTTTCTGATTATGATTTTAATGGTCGTTATAGTTACGGCCTTTCCCCAGGTCGTTTTCTACCTGCCCCAGAAAATGATCGGTAAATGAACCTGCAAGCCTCTACCATAGGTCATCGTGAATAAACTCGTTAACAGGGCGTCTCATCGGTCGTTCCAACAGCTTAAGATCGGGTTTTGGGTATCCCATGGCGATAAGACAAGGAATTATCTTATCTTCCGGAACTGCGAATTCTTTCTTTACACAATCTTCGTCAAATCCATCCATGGGATGGGTTTCCAGCCCGAAGGCCCTGGCGGCTATCATCAGAGTCATTGCGAAGAAGGCCGTATTTTTTGTGGCGAATATGATTCGTTTCTTTGAATCGGGCTCACCGTAGAGTTTTTTTACGGCCTTTCGGACTGCTTCTTTCTGACCTTCATCGGTCAGATATCCCTTTTTGAGCCGATCTTCGAGAACTCTTTCCAGATGCTCCTCAACGGCATAAGGATCCGCCACGACTATCAAAACAACGGGGGCTTCCTCTACTTTTGGCTGGTTCATGGCGCACTGCCTGAGTATCTTTTTCTTTTCGGCATCCCGAACGACTATTATATGCCAGGGCTGGAGGTTGAAGGATGAGGGGGCGAGGTTTGCCGTTTCGATGATTTTTTGTAAGGTCTCTTCGGGAACGTTTCTACCGGGGTCGAAGAAGTTTATGGCCCTACGTTCGGTTATGGCTTTCAGAGCATCCATGTATAACCCCCTTATTCTTCGATGATTATGGCACTGGCTCCGCATTCTCGGGCGGCCCGGCGAACCGTATCTTCCAGATGTGTGGGAACCTCTTCTACCAAAACGACCGCCCTTAGCTTATCTTCGTCAAAGCCGAACACTTCGGGGCAGAGGGAATTACAATTACGATCTCCCATGCAAAGCTCGTAATCTATTTTTACTTTCATGAGAAGCCTCCTTCGAATTTTCACCTTTGTTTTCTAAAAATAACTACATCGATAATTATTTGCAACTATCGGCCAGGCCCGTCTTATGCCGTTTGCTCACTTTTTCCGTATGGACATGCAGTTCTTTGCACAAAGATTGGAGCAATAGAGCCGTTTGATCCTTGTCTACCTTACCGTTTAGCACGGTTGTCAGACCAACATCTGAGTAGATATCCTTAATCCGGAGACGAAGCAACTCCATCAAGCACAAACCGTTTCCGCAAAGCAGCTTCACTATCAACTTGTAATCGGGCTCGAAAGCTTCTAGCAACACCTGAACCTTGCCGGCGGACAATACCGTCTGGACGCCTCCACCCTTCGCTTGGCCCTGAAAAGAAAAGGCAATACAATGAATGCCTGATTCTGCGTCTATACGCCCACGTTCTCTACCATTGCCAGGCGCGTAAGAAACGCCTTCACATCGGACGCAGCAGGCCCACCAGTAAGCCCGGAGTGCTTGCGGTACGCAGAAATCTCGGCGTCCAATGCAGATATGTTTTCTCCGTGCTTTTGCGTAGCGTCGCAATCGAGTTACCTCGCGCATCCTGCCGATCAACGTCTCTTCACTGTCGGAACTGCCGACAACCTTCTGTATATCATCTTTAGGCCCAGTTCCCCCACGACAGTGATTCCGGTAAATGCGGATGGCATTAGCAGCCTGCTGGATCTGCCACGGATTGACGCCGGTGCGCTGATTTAGTGCGGTCAGGAGAAAATCCGGTGTTTGCTCAAAGGTTTAGTCTTTGTGCTTTCTGGCAAATAACAGGAACTGCTGCCACCTACTGCACCAAGTGCGGCTGATGCTTCGGCAGGGCCAACCTCTTTTCCCTCAAGAAGGTGAATTAACCTTCCAGTATGATCTGCAACTTCTCGTCAACTCCACTCATATTCAGGCTCCAGGTTGAACACAATCCCTATAACATATGTAATATGATGATTATGACAATCATTTCGTAGATTCGAGTCAAAAAATTTCCCTTCCCGTCCGATTTCTGCTTTACAGAGACTTCCAGGATAGATAAAAAATTATCGGCAGGAAATATGTTTTTCGGGCGTAATGGAGATTTTGGGTAGAATAAAAAGTTCGACATTGAAAAATGAATGAACTACTAAACATTCTGTGTAAGAATCTTAATACTAAGATTCGATATGCTTTGAATTCCAGATACGAAAATCTAGCACGGGGAATTAGCTACCTTGCTCAGAAGCAACATCGTTTTTGGTTGTTGGCTGAAAAGAAAGGTTGGTCTCTTCAAAAGATCAATATCGTTTGTGCCTTAAATGCTTTTTATCAGGTAGTATTGGGGCCATTATCGAGCTCTACATTTAGCAACTCAAAGTCAGGTCTCATTACAAATTCACGTATAAAATTTGGGCGCTTATTGATAACTAGTGACGATATAAAATAGATACAAAAGTGTCACAATAAATTCGAAGAAATTATAGCAGAACTAAATATCGACTTTTGGGCTTTGCAGGCAAATCATTATCAGGATTTACTTTACCGATTAGCTAGACCCTGGGAAGAGGCAGACAATGAATTCGAGTGATTTAGTCTGGCTAAATAAAGTAAAGAAGAAGATACGAGAATTTTCAAACGAATTTGGTACTGTATATTCTAAAACTGATAGAGCCTTGTCAGCTTATTTTGAAATTGGCTGTTTTTTAGCCCTAGTTCAATTTTATGAGGAAAATAGGTTTAGTGGAGTGCCACAAAACTTAGATGCCGATAATTCATTCAGATACTTGACTACACCTAATGGAAATCCTGAAAATTTTTCTTATATGGAGATGTCATGTGACGACGAAGTCATAGAAATTCGACAGCAGGTTAGGATTAAATCTCATGTTGGCGAATATATATATTTTACTCCAGATATAGTTGTCATACCTAAAGACGAAGAAATTTTAAATATCAAAGACGCAGATTATGCATCAGGAAAGAGACGTTTTTTCTTTGTGCCATCAGAAAGAATAATAGCAGCACATGAATGTAAAAGCTTAGTCCCTTTCCATGAATTACTAGTTTCTTTTCTTGGCACTTTGATTGCCGGTCACTACTGGTATGAAAGTTGTGATATCTATAAGTTAATAAATGAAGATGGTAAGCATCTTGCACCAGCACTGTTTGTTGGAGGTTCAGCTAGGGCATTACATCTTAAAATGGTTGATGGGCTGATGGCCGCATATCCTATGAACATTATATTAGGATTACATGCGGGAAACTTTAATTTACTTGGTCAGGATTCGCGGGTAAAAAGGTTGAATAATCCAATTATATGAGTCGAACAAATGGGTGCACTTGACCGCTATTCCGCTGCGGCCGTCGGCCTTGCTCCATAGCGGCAAGTGACCCTGGAGGTTATAGAGAAATGTGGAGAGATCGATATAAAAATTTTCAAGCAATATGTCTTCAACACAAAGAAGATATTTTAAATGCAGCAATTCATTCATGGACTGGTATTGATCTCTCAAAAGAAGAACAAGAAATAATAAGACAATACTTATTACAAAGAAATGTAGGAATTGATTTTTTAAATCAAAAATTAGCACCCATTTTAAGTAAAAATGGCTTTATAGTTAAATTTGCATCTATATATGTACACCAAAAGCCACAAGTTACCAGATTATCAAATGTGCGATTTAATAAATGTGAATTGGGCGATTTGTTAGTAATATTTATTTTATTTGATATAAGTAAGAAACCCATTATTAATAGTGCTTTTATTGCACAAGCAAAAAAACATTTTAAAATCGATAATTTATGTCAAAAAGAATAATTATATGATAATGATCGCTCATTCAAGTTTCCATCAAATTTGTACTCTACTTCATTATGTTGTCCACATAATCCAGAACGATATTGGCCTTATTATTGGAATAATAGGAGTAGGGCACTTAAATATTTGATACTATGGGAGCATATCGAACCTCAAGTTATTTTTATTCCTTGGGATGCTAATGTCACTACAACTTGGTCCACCACCTTTCTTTGGACTTTACTTGGAAATACTACTTTAAGGTTTAGCAAACAACCATACAGATGTCAAAATTGGAGTGCAATTATATGGGACTTAATTCATGTTACGAGTAAATCCTTGATTAAAGGACAAAGAAGAGGGTCAAATTTAAATTCATTAATGAGTATAGTGAATGAATTCAACGATTTTAATGATTACAACAATTATAGTAAAATGGTAAAAAATGGTGAAGGTGGAATGCCTATGCTTTTAATTTTAATTCAAGATAGAGAAGTAAAACTATAACGAACCGCTACACTTGACCGAAAATGCTATCGCATTTTCGGTCAGGTGAGTTCAATGTTAGGCCGCCCATTTGGCGTTGGTCAGTTTCATCGGCTAAGTAGACATCATTTGTCTAGGTGAGGGGATTACAGCGAATGTGGAAGCAAGAGATTCTTTCTTTTGTTGAGAAGTTTGAGCACCCCGCTTGGGGAGTGTCACATTTCAAGCGAGTCTACGAGTTATCATTGCACTTAGCCGAGTTACAGGGAATGAAAGTCGATGAGGAGTGTCTCTTTGCCGCGGCCTATCTACACGATATCGGCGCGTTTGAACCTTACAAGCAATCAGGAGTGGATCATGCCGAAAGATCAGCTCTGATTGCGGATGAGATACTCGCTTCAGTTGGTTTTCCTATGGAAAAAACACCATTGGTGAAAGAGATCATTCGGGGGCATATGTTTTACGTGGATCCGGTGGACCGCAACGAGGTGATCCTCTTCCACGATGCTGACACATTGGAATTTATGGGATGGGTTGGTATTGCGCGGTTGCTTTCGATTGTGGGGCTTGACGATTGGACACCTGATTTGGCTAGTGCGGTTAAGCTGATCGAACGGTTTAGTCGAGAGTTGCCTGACAGGCTCTATACTCCTCAAGCCAAGGAGATGGGCCAAACCAGACAGGCGGAGATGTTGATCTTCCTTACAGGATTGTCGGATGAAACGAGCGGATTAGAAACGCTGTAGAGTATTTAAGCGTGAGAAGAATATGTGTTTGCCAGAGAGGGGGTGGCCTAACAAGCGCTTTCAGCTGACCCGCTCAGCTGCGCTTCGCGGCCAGCTGAAGCGCAGGCCGTTAGGCGTATTCACGCAAAGCGAGTGACTCCTATGGCGATCCCGACCGAAAACAACTACATCGAGTGGGTTTTGTTAAACATCAAGGAATACTTCCGGCGTCTTGGCTACAGAGTATTGACATATTCCATCGGTCATGTTAAAGAGAGACTTTGTCCGGTGGATAGAGTTTTAGTTGTGGGTAACAAAATAGTAGGACTCCAATTCAAAAGGCCATTAACCGAAGCCTCTCATCCCCGGTTCAATATTACTCTACATCAACAAGAGATGATAGGGCAAGCAAGATGGATATTTTACTGCTTACCGGATTTTACCGACTTACGTCTGCAGGAAGTTGCCCTTTATCATTGCCGCTTTGTGCCCGCCGAAGAAATTAAGAACGGTGAGGTTGAACGGTATTTTAGGTGGGGACCGTTTGCTCAAGGTTTGGTTGAGTGTTGGATTGGATTAGAAATTACTGAAATGCGCGTAGAAGATTTGTTTAGGCAAATAGCGGAAAATCCTATGGAGGTTTACATCTCGCTAAACAAGAAGGCCGAAGAAGTATTCCTCTTAAGCAGAATCTTCCGACCGCCATTGGAGCTAGAAAGGGAGCCGGCTTAACGCCTAACATCCCGTGCAGCCGACCGCTCCACTCGGTTGCTTTGCTCCCTTGCTTCGCGGCGGCTGACGCGGGTCGTTAATCGAGTTCTCCCCTTTCGTGTTTTGCCTTCTCAGCCAGTTCCTTACCGGCGGCCTTCTGCAGGGCCTTGATGAGTTGACGTCGTGTTTTTCCCCGGCTGCAATGAGCGCCTAGCCCGATTCGAAAAATGCGTATTTACTTGGGATTAGGCAGCAAGGCAGGTAATAGGGAAAGCAATTCTATTTAACTTCTGTTTCCTTCTCTCTCCATTCCCTTCTTTTCTTTACGTTTATCTTTGCAAAGATACCAAAGCCGTTATGCTCGCCTCAACTGCGCGTAAAATACAACTACTGCCCCCCTATAGTGACCCCCAACTGGACTGGACCAGTAATAAGAGGTAAATCTGGTTCTGGAAAGGGGGAGCGTGATGGAAGGGAAAGTCGTCAAGCCGTTTCGTATCCAAAGATGATGGACAGCCAATCGTAAAAGGGAGATCGTGCTGGAGGTCCTCAAGGGTCACAAGACCATCGTGGACGTGGCGCGCGAGCACGATCTGAAGCAGAGCGAGATCCAGCAATGGATCGATACGTTCATTGAGTTCGGCACACAGGCCCTCAAGGTCAATCCGAAATCCATGGAGGCGGTTTACCAGAAGGAGCTCAAGCGGCACAGGGAAAAGATCGGTGAACTGGTGCTGCAGATCGATGTTTTAAAAAAAGCCGAAGCTATTCTCAGCGAGGAAGAGAGCTCGTGCTGCGAGTGAAAACGGAGCTTGAGGCCCAGGGCCATAAGGTCAGCTTGCGAAAAGTTGCCGAATGGTTAGGGGTGCCCTGGTCAACGGTTCAGTACAAGCCTCGAAAGCGCAAACCGGTAACAGTTGACCGCGAGGTCGAACAGGCCATTTACCAGCTGATCCAACGTTATCCCCGTTATGGTTATCGACGGATCACCGTCATGCTCCGCCGACGTATGGGCCTCATAGTAAACAAGAAAAAG